>JBFHGG010000064.1:0-15657 GCA_041583235.1 Halarcobacter sp. | reverse complement strand
GGTGGAGTTTTAACTACTGCTGGTGGACTTGTATTTACAGGTACTCCTGAAGGTAAATTCTTAGCACTTGATGATGAAACAGGTAAGGTTTTATATAAATATAACGCAGGTTCAGGAATCGTTTCTTCTCCAATTACTTGGGAAACAAATGGTGAGCAATATGTAGCAATCGTATCAGGTTGGGGTGGAGCTGTTCCTTTATGGGGTGGTGAAGTTGCAAAACTTGTTAAGAACATTAACCAAGGTGGAACTGTTCACGTATTTAAATTACATAAGTAGTTTTAGCAGAAGAATAATTTAAAAAATTAGAAAAATTTTAGAAAGGAGGACAATAATATGAAATGGGAAACACCAATGTTTGTTGATAATAGATTTGGATTTGAAGTTACAATGTATATTTGTCACGTATAATCTAAAGTTTTAATTTTAGAGCTAGAAAGAATTAAATTCTAGCTCTATTTTTTTATTTGAGTTTATTTTAATTTGTAGTAATAAGTTCAATTAAGAAAAGGAAAGAAAAATTATGAAAATAGAAGTTTTAGGTTCAGGCGCAGGTGGTGGACTTCCTCAGTTTAATTGTAATTGCGATAATTGTAGAGGTTACAGAGAGGGTAAAAAAAGTATAAAAAGAAGAACTCAAAGCTCTATAACAATTTCTGAAGATGGCGAGAATTGGGTTTTATTTAATACTTCACCTGATATTTTAGAACAAATTCATAATTCACCTTTTTTACATCCAAAGAAAAAAAGAGAAACAAAAATAAAAGCTATTGTTTTTAATGATGCACAAATAGACCATACAACAGGTTTATTAATGTTAAGAGAAGGTTGCCCTCATCAAATATATTGTACAAAAGAGGTAAATGAAGAATTAAATACATCTTTTCCTACTATGAAAATGTTAAAACATTGGGATGGTGGAGGAACTGCTTGGCATGAAATTCTTCCAGATTCTACTACAAAGTTCGAAATTCCTATAATGCCATCTTATGAATTTTATGCGCATGCCCTAATTTCAAATGCACCTCCTTATTCAGCCCATAGAGATAATCCAAGAAAGGGTGATAATATTGGAATCACAGTTGTAAATAAAAACACTGGAAAAAGATTATTTTATTTACCAGGTCTTGGAGTTATGGAAGATCATGTTTTTGATGAGATGAAAAATGCAGATGTTCTTTTAATTGAAGGTACATTATGGACAAATGATGAAATGATTAAAGGTGATTTTTCAACAAAACTAGGAACTGATATGGGACATATACCTTTAAGTGGAGAAGATGGCTTGATTAAAGTTCTAGATAGTTTAGAAAAACCAAGAAAAATATTAATACATATTAATAATACAAATCCAATTTTAGATGAAGAAAATGATGAGTATAAAGAGCTTATTTCTCATGGAATTGAAATATCTTATGATGGCATGAGTATAGAAATATAAATTATAGAAAAGGAAAAAAGAGTATGACAAAAAGAATGAATGAATTATTATCAAAAGAAGAGTTTGAATCAAAATTAAGAGCAATGGGTGCCATGTATCATATTCATCATCCTTTTCATGTAAGAATGTATGAAGGTTCATGTACTAAAGAAGAGATTCAAGGTTGGGTTGCTAATATATTTTATTATCAAACTGCTATTCCAATTAAAGATGCAGCTATTATGTCAAATAATCCACCACTTGAAGATAGAAGAAAATGGATTGATAGAATAATTGACCATGATAGTGTTGATGGTGGAATTGAAGCTTGGTTAGAACTTGGTGAAGCAGTGGGTCTACAAAAAGAGGATTTAATATCTCATAAATATGTTTTACCTGCAGTTAAATTTGCGGTTGATGCATATATTAATTTTGCTAAGCAAAGACCTTGGAAAGAGGCTGCTATGTCATCATTGACTGAAATGTTTGCACCACAAATTCATCAACAAAGACTTAATACATGGCCAAAGCATTATCCATGGATTGAAGCAAATGGCCTAAGATATTTTCAAAAAAGATTAAGTGAAGCAAGACGTGATGTTCAACATGGATTATCTGTAACTTTAGAAGAGTTTAATACCCCAGAATTACAAAATAAAGCTTTTGATATTTTACAGTTTAAATTAGATATCTTGTGGACAATGTGTGATGCTTTATATTTAGCTTACGAGTTAAAAAGACCACCATATTTTAATATAAAGGATTGTAATGCTACTAGAAAAATCACTTGTAGTGAATGATCATTTTCAACTACAATGGGAAGAGGCACAAAATTGTTTTGTGCTTTTGTATCCTGAAGGTATGGTGCAGTTAAATCAAAGTGCAGGTGAAATCATGAATCTTTGTGATGGAAAAAACACTTGTGAAAGAATTGCAAAGTTATTAGAAGAAAAATTTCAAACTTCAAATTTAAAAAATGATGTAGAAGCATTTTTAAATGAAGCAATTGAAAGAAATTGGATTGTATATGGAAAATGAAACAATAGTAGAAAATAAAACAGAAATAAAACCTCCTTTATGGCTTTTATTAGAATTAACTCATAAATGTCCTTTAGAGTGCTCTTATTGTTATAATCAATTGGATTTTGCAGGAACTAAAGATGCCATGACAAAGGAAGATTGGTTTAAAGTTTTAGAAGAAGCAAGATCAATGGGTGCGGTTCAACTTGGAATTTCAGGAGGAGAGCCTTTATTAAATAAAGATATTGTAGAAATTGTACAAAAAGCTAGTGATTTAAAATTTTACACAAACTTAATTACTTCAGGTGTAGGTGGACAACCTGGCATTTTAAAAAAATTAAAAGATGCAGGATTAAAAACTATTCAACTAGGTATTCAATCTCATGATGAAAATACTATGACTTTAATTACTAATAATAAAAATGCCTATAAAGATAAAATTGCCTTTGCAAAAGAGGTAAAAGATTTAGGAATGCAACTTATAGTAAATACCTGTATTACTAGACAAAATATTCATCAAGTTGGAGAAATAATAGAGTTTGCAGATAGTTTAAATGCAAATTATTTAGAAGTTGCAAATATCCAATATTACGGTTGGGCTTTAGAAAATATCAATGCCTTACTTCCTACACAAGAACAATTAGAAAAAGCGAAAGAGGTAACGGATTTTTATAGAGAAAAAAGAAAAGATATGAAGGTATTTTTTGTAGTTCCTGATTATTATGCAACAAGACCAAAAGCTTGTATGAATGGATGGGGAAGTACTTTTTTAACAATAAACCCAGATGGAGTTGCACTTCCATGTAATACAGCAAATACTTTGCCTTTGGAGTTTCCTAATGTAAAAGAGTCTTCAGTAAAAGAGATTTGGTATGACTCAAAGGCTTTTAACTATTTTAGAGGTGATTCTTGGATGAATCCTACATGTAGAACTTGTCCTGAAAAAGAAAAAGATTTTGGAGGATGTCGATGTCAAGCCTTTGCTTTAACAAAAGATATGCACGAAGCAGATCCTGTTTGTGATAAATCATCTTATCATGGAGTTGTTAGAGATATAGTTGACAAAAGTATGGCTTCTTTTGGAACTGAAGCAATTTATAGAAATAAACAAAATTCATTAAAATTTATGACTTGTAGTTAGATGTAATTTTTTTGCACTAGCTTCTATACTATTTTAAGGTAAAAAAGACCAAATTATTTTGGTCTTTCTACCATATATCCAATTCCTCTAATATTTGCAATAAAGTCCTCTTTTAAAACTTTTTTAACACGATTAACTTCAGCTCTTATTGTTGCATTATCTATATAATCGTCATTCCATACATAATCTCTAAACATATCATAATTACATACTAAAGACCTATTTGCAGCTAGTAAATCTATAATTTGAATTTGTCTTTTTGGTAATATCTGTGGTTCATTATTAAAAAGTAAAATCATATTTTTTGAATCATAGCTATATGATTTTGATAATCTTTTATGCTCTTGTGGCACCTGTCTAGTTTTTAATATTTTATTAATTCTAAGTGTCAGCTCTTTTAAGTGAAAGGGTTTTTTTAAATAGTCATGGCAACCTATATCAAAGGCTCTTGTAATATCTTCAATATCTATAAGTGCAGATATAAATATAGTAGGTACCATTCTTTTTTGTTCATGAAGATTCTCTAAGATAGTTAATCCATCAACATCAGGAACATTAATATCAAATATTAATAAATCGAACTTCTCTTCTTCTAACTTTTCTTTACAAGCATTTCCATCAATTGTTGAAATAACGGCATGACCTGTTGATTCTAAATATTGTTTAATTGCCTTATTTAGCATAATATCATCTTCTAAAAGTAATATTTTCATTAATAACCCCTAAATGTGTATGTAAATGATGTAAATTCATAATTTGAAACTAAGTTTATAATTACGCCTTCTTCATCACATATTCTTTTTACTAAATTTAATCCTAATCCAAAACCATCTTTTGAACGCTCTTCTCTATAATATTCTTCAAAGATCTTTTCAGGATATTGTATTCTTTTTGATCTACTTGAAACTGTAAATTTAAAACTTTTATTTTTTTTATAAAGTCTAACTGTAATTGGCTGGTTCTCATATGTATATTTAATTGCATTTGTTAAAGTATTATCAATAATTCTTTGAAGTTTAGTTTCATTAAAATTGATAATCATGCTTTTTTCATTGCTATCAAACATAAAGTTTGATTCCATTTGATTGGCAACTTTTTCAAAAAAGTACATTCTACTTTTTACAAAATCAATTAAATTTATTGAATGAATATTATAAGTCACTTGATCTTTTTTTACTAAATAGCTTAAATCATCATATATCGATACTACATTTTTCATAGCAACTTCAATATTAGAAATATATTCATTTCTTTCGTACTCTAAATCATGCAAGTCTATATTACTCATAATAACCGAAAGTGGAGTATTTGTTTCATGAACTGCATGACTT
The DNA here is from genome assembly GCA_041583235.1 of Halarcobacter sp. Taxonomy (GTDB): domain Bacteria; phylum Campylobacterota; class Campylobacteria; order Campylobacterales; family Arcobacteraceae; genus Halarcobacter. The sequence goes on along the minus strand of JBFHGG010000064.1, from coordinate 10,745 downwards.
AAAAAAAGTTTTTGATTTTTTAAGAGATTTTGTGAATATTCAATCTCTTTTTCTAAGGCTTTTTCTTGCTCATTTTGATCTTTTGCACTTTGTTGAATAAGGCTTGTTAAGGCTTGAACCGTTTTTGCATAAGAAGTTTCATTATGTTTTACAATATGTTGTTTACTTGAAAGTTCTTCTTTTTCTTTATTAGGATTTTCACTTAAGCCAACTAAGGTAATAGTTTGGTTCATTAATTCATTTCGTTTATTTGTATGAAAAAATTCTGCATAAGTGAAAAATCCAGAGGTTGGGGCTATTTGTGCAAAGGGTTCAATTTCAACTTTAATTAAGTTTTGCATATATCTTCTTCTTGCCATACAAGAATAAATAAAAAAAGTTTCAGCTGCATAACTATTCATATTTTTTAAATATTGTATAGGATTTTTTATAATCATTTCAGCATTTGCAAAACCTAATCGTACCTTATCTCCTTCATATAAATTGCCTCCACAACCTAAGCTTCCATCAGGATATCTTGTTAATACAGCACGTGCAACTGAAATACCATTTCTTTGTACTATTAAAGGAAATTCTGTATGTGAATCACTATCTCCTAAGTATTTTTCATAAAATTCAATAGCTTTCATTCCTGAAATTTCATAAATTCTATTTCCAATTACTTTATCAATAGTATGTTTTATTCCAATTGGTGACCAATCATATTTATAATCATTAAATACTTTTAAAACATCAGAATTCAAAGATACTGCAACAGCACCATATCCTAATATTTTCTTCCCTGAAGAAATGAAAGTTTGTTTAAATACTCCATTATCTCCTGCCATCCCTCCACAAACCATAATAGAATCATTAAAAGCAGAAATACCTTTTAAATACTCTTCTGCATTTGTAGTTGTTCCATCAGTAAAAGTGATAATAAGTTTTGTATTATCTGTGATAATATCTTTTGCTATTTCATAACCATTTGTAAAAGAGTCTCCACCTTCAACCATAGATTTTTTTATAATTGTCTTATCAAAAATAGAGATTGATATTACAGCTTTTAAGGTTGATACAGTTTCATCTTTTATTTCACCATCAGTTGTAGTTCCAATACAAACTGCATTTGGTAGATTTGCATATAAAGCATTGATTATATATTGTAAAGTGCTTTCATCATTTCCACAGAAAACCTGGATTAAAACATTCTTTTCATTTTTAAATAATGAATAATTAATCTCGTCTTTGAAATGATTGTTTTGGAAAGTATAATTGTATGTTCTCATTGGATTATTGTAACATAAAAAATAAGAATATTTTACAAAAAATCACAAAATTTTTGAATGCTATTTAAATGCTACTATTACCTAAATAAGGGACTTTGTTGAAGAAAAATATATCGCTATATTCAAGCTATAATTGGGCTATATTCAGGCTATAAATTAAGTGTAAGATTTCACTATCGAAAAAGTTTGGGAGATAAAAATTTCTTAAATTAGTTCAAAAAAAATTAAATAATAAGGAAAAAAAATGGCATACGCTAAACCAACATATAAAGCTCAATATGAGAATTTCATCGGTGGAGAATGGATTGCTCCAACAAGTGGAGAGTATTTTGATAATCTTTCTCCTGTAGATGGGGAAGTATTAACAAGAATTCCTAGATCAAATGAAGCAGATGTTGATGCTGCTGTTGCAGCTGGTGTTAAAGCTTTTGAAACTTTCAAAGATACTTCAATAGTAGAAAGATCAACTTTATTAAATAAAATTGCAGATGCAATTGAAGCAAACTTAGAGCAACTTGCAATTGCAGAGACTTTAGATAATGGTAAAGCAATTAGAGAAACTTTATTAGCTGATGTTCCTTTAGTTATTGATCATTTTAGATATTTTGCTTCTGTTATAAGAGCAGAAACTGGTACAGTTGCTGATTTAGACGGAGATACTGTTTCTCAAGAAGTTTATGAACCTTTAGGTGTTGTTGCACAAATTATTCCTTGGAATTTCCCATTATTAATGGCAGCTTGGAAAATAGCTCCTGCAATAGCTGCAGGAAATTGTGTTGTTTTAAAACCTGCATCTGCTACTCCAATGGCAATTTTAATTATGATGGAAGAAATTCAAGCAGTTTTACCAAAAGGTGTAATTAATATTGTTAATGGTGCTGGTGGAAAAATTGGTAAACATTTGTCAACTCATCCAGATATCAAAAAAGTTGGATTTACAGGTGAAACTACAACTGGTCAGTTAATTATGCAATATGCAACTGAAAATATTATTCCTTCTACTTTAGAACTTGGTGGAAAATCTCCAAATATCTTTATGGAATCAATTATGGATGCAGATGATGAGTTCTTTGACAAAGCTATTGAAGGTTTAGTTTTATTTGCATTTAATTCAGGTGAAGTTTGTACTTGTCCATCAAGAGCACTTATTCAAGAATCAATATATGAGCCATTTATGGAAAGAGTGATTGAAAGAGTTAAAGCTATTACTCAAGAAAATCCATTAGATCCAGATACTAAAATGGGAGCTCAAGCTTCAAAAAGTCAAAAAGAGAAGATTTTAGAATAAATCAAAATTGGTAAAGAAGAGGGTGCTGAATGTTTAGTTGGTGGTGATGCATATGATAATAAAACATATCCAAATGGAAATTATATTCAACCAACTATCTTCAAAGGTCATAATAAAATGAGAATCTTCCAAGAAGAAATTTTTGGACCAGTTCTTGCTGTTACTACTTTTAAAGATGAAGCAGAAGCATTAGAAATTGCAAACGATACTATTTATGGATTAGGTTCTGGAGTTTGGTCAAGAGATGCACATCAATTACATAATTTCTCAAGAGGAATTCAAGCAGGTCGTGTATGGGTTAACTGTTATCATTTATACCCATCTCATGCTTCATTTGGTGGTTATAAAAAATCAGGTATTGGTAGAGAAACTCATATGATGATGTTAAACTCTTATAGACATACTAAGAATATTTTAACTTCATACTCTAAAAATGCATTAGGTTTCTTCTAGGCCTTTAGTTTAAGATAAAAATATTGGAATAAAATGCATAGGAGATTATCTTCTATGCATTTTTCATTTATAGTATATATAAAGGAAAAAAAATGGATTTAAGACGAGTAATAGCGAGCATTGAAGCAAAAGAGATAATTGAAATGCTAAAAAAAGAGCATGGAGATTTAGTTTTTAATCAAAGTGGTGGTTGTTGTGATGGAACTGCACCAATGTGTTATGAAAAGGGTGATTTCTATGTTCCTAGTAGAAATATAAAATTGGGTGAAATTTGTGACTGTGAATTTTTTATTGATAAAGACCAATTTGAGTATTTTAGAAACTCTCAAATTATTGTTGATGTAAAAAAAGAAGATGCCGCTTTTGGTAACTCCTTTTCTGTAGAGATTGACCATGGGTATCAATTTATTACAAAATCAAGAATATTTACTGATGAAGAGTATTTAAAACTAAAAGAAGAAGATATTTAAAGTACTAAATTTTTACATGAAGCACTTTAAATCTATCTCCCATGCCTGTGGGTTCTAAAAGAGTCTTTATCTTTTGAGACTCTCTTAAATAGCTTGCTTCATCAGAGTTTTCTTTTAATATTTCAAGTAAATCAATAATCCCAAAATCTACAAGTGCTAACATTTGAGTTTTAAAAGAGATATTTTTTTCATCTATATTACAAGCTTTAAAACAATCTACTAAATGTGTAAAGTAGACATCATAAGTGATATCACTAGATTTAAAATATTTTTTTAAATCTAAATTCTCTTCAAAGATTGGAAAAACTTCATGATTTGTATATATTCTTGTAGAAAAATCATTTCTTGGAACTCTATCTCCATAGTCAAATGTTATAAATTCAAACTTTTTAATATTGTTTTTAATATTTTTAATAAATTCTTCATAGCCAACACCCACTTCGCCTTTCGTGATTTTATATTTTTTACAATGCTCAATTAGATTTTCATCATTACAATCTTCAAAATTTATTTTATGCTTTTCTTCTTCTTTTGTTATATATGCCATTTGTAAGATATTGTCTTTATTTGTATAAACTAATTCACAAGAAAAAGCATCAAAGATTTCATTTGCAATAATAAAAGCGTGGGGAAGTTTAACTTGGGAAATATCTTTATAGTGTTTTATACTAATTACATCTCCAAAAGACTCTTTTAAATATTTTGTTTGTTGCTTTTGTAAGTTTTCAAATCTTTCTACTATTGCAAAATTTAAAGTTTCTAAAAGTTTTGGATTTAAAGTATAAATAAATTGAATAATATCCGCAAGTAAATAGCCATGATGAGCTCCAACTTCTATAATAGTTGTATCTTTTGGAAGAGTTCCTTCTTTAATACTATCGACTATTCTTTTGCCAATAGTACCGCCAAAAAAAGATGAGGTAGAAACAGAAGTATAAAAATCACCTTCTTTTCCTATTTCTTTATAGTTTGAATAGTATCCATTCTCACTATATAACCATTCATTGAAATAATCACTAAATTTTTGTTTTTCAAGTTTTTTTGTTTTCTTTTGCATTTTGAAAGTTTAGCAAAAAAAAGGTCTATTTTTCATTTTGACACTTTTTTGCCCTTTTATTGCTCTTTTTTTACTTCTTATCTTGCATAATATATAATATACTTACAAATAATGAAAAGGAAATATCTATGTCAAAAAGTAAACTTAAAAATTTTAAAGTTTTATTTGTCGAAGATGAAGATAAAATAAGACAACATATAGTTAACTCTTTAGGCTATTTAGTTGAAGAAGTTAAAGAAGCTTCAAATGGTCTTGATGCTTTAGATGTCTTAAAAAATTACTCACCTGATATTATTATTACTGATTTAGAAATGCCTTTGATGAATGGAATCGAATTTATAAAAAATATAAGAGAAAATGATAAGAAAGTTTGTATTATAGTTTTAACAGCTCATACAAATAGTGAGTATTTATTAGAGCTTATTGATATGCATATCGAACATTTTATTATCAAACCAATGAATTTTGAAAAACTTTTAGATGTTTTACAAAAATGCGAAAAAACAATTTTAGAGCAAAAAAGTTTTGGACATATTTTGCCTTTAGATTATTCATATGATGAAGATAAAAAAATATTAAGATATAAAAATGAGACTATAAAACTTACAAAAAAAGAGATACTTTTTTTAGAACTTTTATTTAATAACTCATTTAGAATAGTATCCTATGATGAGATTGAAAACTATGTTTGGGATGAATCTGTAATGACAGAGAATTCAGTAAGGTCTTTGGTTAAAAACCTAAGAAGAAAACTTCCTCTTAATTTAATAGAAAATCTTTCAGGAATAGGTTATAAACTTGTTTAAACATATTTTATTTTTTTTATTTTTTTCTATCTTCTTAATAGCAAGTGAAACGAAATACAGCCCAATAAAATATAAAATTGATAATATAGAAAAAATAACAGTAAATGAAAAAAATCTTAATTCACATATAAAAATTTATTTACCTTCTATTCCTTATTCTTATATTATGAGATTAATAAATGGAACATTGACAAGATTAAATGATTCAGCAAAGGGTTGGGAATATTTTATTTCGTATAAACATGAAAAATTAGATGAATTAACTTATGACTTCTGGTTAAGAAAAGATGTCAAATTTCAAGATAGTTCTATTTTAGATGCTAATTCAGTAATTGAAAATTTAAATGTTTTTAAGAAAGGTGCTTTTACATATACAGATATTCATAATAAATTAGAAAGTGTAGAAAAACTTGATGATTTTAAAATTAGAATTCATTTAAAAAAACCATATGGTATGTTGTTAAATGATTTAGCTAGAATAAATTTATATACTTCAGAATATTTGAAAAAATATGCATGGACTAAAAATATTGTTGGTGTAAATACAAAAGCTCCTGGAGCATATGGTAGTGGACCTTATATTTTATCTTCAGGAATAGCAACAGGATTAGAGCAAAGCGGAAAATTAGTTTTAAAGGCTAACCCTTATTTTTTTGAAAAAGATAAACCTTATATCAATACGATTACAATTTTTACTAAATTACCAATAAAAGATGTTATTCAAAAGATTACTGAAAAAGAGGGTGAATTAGATATAGCAGTAATTCCTTTTAATAAAAAAACAGAAATAGTAAATTCACCTTTTGCAAAATTACTTAGTAAAGAATCTTCTTTTAATTTTAGTGTTCACTTTAATTTAATGAAAGAAAATACAAAACTCCAAAATCAATCAGTAAGACAAGCTCTAAATCAAGCTTTGAATCAAGCTAGATTAGTAAAGTTTGCATATAAAAATGAAGGTGTTATTTCACCATTTCCTATCTCTTCAAACTCTTTTTATGCAAAAGAAATTTCAAAACAATATATGCAAAAAACAAAGATATTTTTTGATGAGGATGAACTTCATAATTTATTAAATGGATTAACATTAAAAGTAGTAACACAAGATAGGTTTATTTCTCTTTGGAAAGGAATTGAGTATCAGTTGAATAATTATGGTGTTAAATTAAATTATGATATTACAACTGATGAATCATATGTTTTAAATAAGCTATTAACAAATAGAAAAAATATCTATGATTGGGATTTATTAATTTGGGGTAATGATGATTGGTATGGACATCCTTGGGCTTCATTTTTTACACTTTATACAAAAAATCAATGGTCTGCTATAAAAGAAGATGATATTTTAGATGAAAAATTAAAAAGGCTTTTTGAATTAGAAAATACTGATAAAAAGTTTCAAGTTCTTGTAGATGAGATATTAGAATATGTATATGAAAAATCATATATGTTAAGTCTTCCTTCTCCAAATTTATTATTAGCTTTAAATAAAGAAGTTAGTTTTACGCCTTCTGCTACAGCAATTTTAAGACTTTGGGAAGCAAAATTAAGTCCTTATCACTGGTCAATTAGAGGAAGTAAAGAACTTCCTGAATCAAGAAAAGAATACATCTTTCCTAAAAGGATAAACAATGATGAATAGCTTAAAGATAAGGTTAAAATTTTTTATATTAGGTATGATTTCTTTTCTTTCACTTACTTTTTTAGGATTTTTATCTTTTAATATAAATAATCAAGGTTTTATAAATTTAAGTCAGGTTTTTACGGATTTTAAAAAAGTACAAAATTTACAATCTAATTATATTGAGCCTCTATTTATTTTAAGAGAAAGAAATTTAACTTTAGTAATGTCTCCAAATGAAGATTTTAAAAAGCAAGCAGATAAAAAACTTTTAGAAGAGTTGTCATTATTAGACAAAACTTTTAATGATGTTCCAAAAAATATATTAAAAAAATGGGAAAACTATAAACTACTTCTTTTATCTACTAGAGATTATTCTCTAGAAGGCTTTGATGAAGGTTCTTTTATGAATGCTACAACTTCAGAAAGAGAACAATTTTATGACTTGATTTCTTCTTTAAAACAATTACAAGAAGAAAGGTTAAATGATTCGGAACTTACTTTTATGGAAGCAAAAGATAATACTACAAAAAGTAAATATTATATTATTCTAGGTTTTTTATTAGTTGGGATTTCTAGCTTTCTTTTTGATTTAACAGTAATTAGAAAAATAGTGGATTCTATTGAAAAAGTTGAAATAGGACTTTTTAGTTTTTTCTCTTATCTAGCAAATCCTAAAAAAGAAGATACAGAAGCTTTTATTAAAATTGATACAAAAGATGAATTAGGATTGATGGCAGAAGGGATTAATGGTCAAGTTAAATTGATTAAATCAGCACTTAAAAATGATTATAAATTAATTGAGGAAGCAACAAATACTTTACATGAATTAAAAGAAGGGAAATTTGGAAAAAGATTAACTTCAGATGCAAGTTCAAAAGAGCTTAATACTTTAAAAAATGTAATGAATGAAATGATTGACAATCTTGAAAACAAGATTCAAGAAGAGATTAATAATAGAACAAATCAAGAAAAACTTTTAGTACAACAAAGTAAACTAGCAGCCATGGGGAATATGCTTGGAAATATAGCACATCAATGGAGACAACCAATAAGTGAGATAAATGCAATACTAATGGATGTAGAAGCAAAAACTAGATTTGATAAGATGGATGATGAATTTTTATTAAAAAATATTTCAACTTGTTATGAAGTTACAGAACATATGTCTTCTACTATATCAGATTTTCAAAACTTTTTTCAGCCCTCAAAAGAAAAAGAGTATTTTAACGTTCATGAAGTTTGTCTAAGTGCAATCTCTGTTATAAATGCATCATTAAAATTTCATAATATAGAATTAGTTTTTAATATAAATAAAAATTCTGATGTTTTTGGATATCCAAGAGAGTTTGCCCATGCAATTTTGAATATTTTGTCAAATTCAAAAGATGCACTTGTTGAAAGAAAAGTTAAAAACCCAAAAATAACACTTAGCATAAAAAGTGGGAAACAGTTCACTCTTATAAGAATTGAAGATAATGCAGGAGGAATAAAACCTGAAAATATAGAAAAAGTCTTTGAACCATATTTTACTACAAAACATGCAACTCAAGGAACAGGTATTGGCTTATATATGACTAAAATGATTATTGAAAATAATATGCAAGGTATTGTAGGTGTTGAGAATAGTAAAGAAGGTGCACTTTTCACAATCAAGCTTCCTATTATTTAAACTTTGTTTTTTTTGATAAATCAGTTATATAATAATGGAAATTACATATGAAATGAAAATATTTAGAGTCTTTGATGTCTTAGCCCATAGAAAGGCAGGATCAATAGCAACAACTTCTCTATAATGTCAACATAGCTATTAATAGCTTTTGCATTAGAGTTCTTTTACAGTCTCTTCAGGTTGTTGAATTCATTTTTTGTGTCCTATAAAGTATTGACAGATCAACCTCTTACTATTGGAGTAGTTGTCATTAACGGTCGGCTTGTTCCAAAAAGAGTTAATTTAAACATATTGAAGTGTAAACATCAAAATAATTTTATATAAACTTCCCTATTTCCTCTGCCATCAGTTGCTACAGTTGTTAAATGAATTAAACCAAGTTTTTCAATTGTTTTAATTGAAGCAATATTATTTTTATGAACTAAAGCCAATACTCTTTTTGCTTTTAATTCATTCTTTATAAAATTAATTTGTGCTTTACCTATTTCAGTTGCATATCCTTGACCCCAAAAATCTTTTCCTAAAATAAAACCAAATTCATAATCTTTTTCATCTAAGTAATTACACTGGATATTTCCTGCAAGTCCAATAATATTTCCGCTATTTTTTTCAATTAATGTAGATAATCCTAATTTGCTATCGAAGTTACAATTATTTTTTATGAAGTTTTCTGTTTCCTCAATATTTAAACCTTCTCTTCCAAAAGTAAACTGCACAACATCTTTATTAGAAAAAACTTGTTCATATAAATCACTTGTATCATCAAGTGTTGTGGTTCTTAATAATAATCTATCAGTTTCTAATATAATCATAATTTAATTCCTTTGCGTGATTATACAAATACAATGTTTAATCAAATCATTATTATAGATTAAGATGGTTCCAAATTTTTTGATTTTAATTCCTTTTTATACAGGGTGTGAAACATTCTAAAAAAACATTGAATCTAACATTGTCTTCAACTAATATGAAGAAGTTATATTTTTTACTACTTAATAGTATTGTTGCAATAAAAAGTATTATTCCTCCTTACGAAAACTAAAAAATATATTTTTAGTTTGATATCGAAAATATAAAGTTAGTTTTCGTATATGTAATAAAATATTAGTTAGATATAATCAAAAAAATGTTTAAATTAGTTATTCTAGTTATGGAATAAAGGCAAGATTTCTAGACCTATTTTTTTTATACTCTCTTCAAGATTATCTTCATTTCGTCTAAAATGAAGTCCTATATGATTTACACCAGCATCTTTCATTGCTTTTAGTTCTTCAATTAAACCATTTTTACCTGTACTAATTCCAAAATGATGTATTACTATTGGAGCATCATCTTCATTAACTTTAAAATCTAAATGTATAAAACTAATATAAGGTTTTTCTTTAGAAGCCACATCTCGATATTGTTTAACTCTTTTTTTATGATCTTCTGGAATTCCTGGATATGCAAGCCAACCATGAAGATGTTCTCCTATATATTGAGGACTTTGTTGTGCAAGACCTGCGACAATCATTTTAGCTGTATCTGCTTTTGGAAGAATTTGTAAGTCATTTGCTTGTAGTTTTGATAAATCTTTCTTCCCTGTTATAATATCTATAGCTTCTCTAAATTCTTTTCCTCTATTTCCAAAATCTTTTTCAAATATAGGATACTCTATTGGTCTATCTCCACTTGCAACACCTAAAATAAATCTATTATTACTTAAAGATTGCATTGTATTATAAGCCTTTCTTACTAACCAAGGCTCTCTAAGAGGTAATACAATAGCAGCAGTTCCTAGTAAGATATTTTTTGTATGTGATGCTAAAAAACCTAAATAAGTAAAGGCTTCAAATACTTGTGCTGCATCTCCAAATCTCGGATCATAAAGAGGAACATCTCTGATCCATGCGGCTCTAAAACCCACTTCATCAACAAGTTTTATAAGCTTAGCGTGTTCACTCATATCAGGTTCACCACTAAATCTATTATCAAAAACTCTTTTATTTACACCATAGTTATATATAATACAAAATTAAATATAACTATTTTGTTTCTTTTCCATAATCGAATAGTAATTTAAATTCATACTTAGAATAAAATGTTTCACAACCTCTTAGTTTTTGAG
>JBFHGG010000063.1:0-15876 GCA_041583235.1 Halarcobacter sp. | reverse complement strand
CATGTAACCCATCATTTCTAAGTGTAATGCAGAACAAAACTCAGTACAGTAATAAGGAAATACACCTTCTATATCTGCAGTAAACTCTAAAGTACTAGTTTCCCCAGGTTCTAATGAAGCATGAATATCATAATTATCAATAGTAAATCCATGTGTTTCATCTTGAGCTCGTTCTAAATTTGTCATGTGGAAAGTTACTTTATCACCTTTATTAACTGTGATTCTTTCAGGATTGATATGAGATCTAACTAATGTAGCATATACTGTTACATGGTTTCCATCTCTTTCAACTCTTTCTTGACCAGCTAAGGTTTTACCAATATGTTGTTTACCTGTTTTAGTATTAGTACCCATTTTATATCTTACATGTGGGTGAAGCTTTGAAGCTCTAATTGCTACAGCTTGATGTGGTTCACCTAAAGGTAAAGGCATATCAACTAATAAATCCATTGTTTTACCAGAAATATCAATTAACTGATGATTTTGTGGATGTAAAGGACCAACATTTTGGAATCTATCAATTGATAATTTATTTAATGCAATAATATAATCACCTTGAGGATCAGCAGTTTTACCTTCCATACCAGCTAAATGACCAATGTTATAATGAACATTTTCTTTATCAATTACTTTTAAATCTTTAAAATTCCATTTTACAACTTGTGAATCAACATATAAAGAAGTATAAACCTCTCCATCTACAGGAGAGTATTGGTTATGTAGAGGGCCAAGGCCTAATTCTACTTGTCCATGTAAAGATTTTTTCATATCTAAAATTGGAATACCATAAGGATCTTTTCCTGTATACTCTTTATTTTTAATTAGTTTTTGGATTTTTTTGAAATCATAAACTGAAGCATGAGTATCTAGTTTTCCACAAACAATTAAATATTGACCAGTTGGATCAACATCAACACCATGAGGTGATTTTGGTTCTGGAATTAAAAATAATGCATCATTTTTAACAGCAACATCCATCATAATTACTTTATGATCATTAATGATTTTTACATTTTTTGGTTCTTTTGATAATTCATAAAGTTTTTTCCAGTTATATACATGTAAAAAGTCAGTATCATTTCTTGACATACCAGCTTCATTTGGTGGCATACCAACTTCAATTCCACCTGTATACATCTCACTATTAAATGAGTTAGTAAATCCCCAACCGTCACTTATACCTTTACCTGAATCAGATAAATCTTGCATATATGGAGGCATTTCAATTGTATATGAATCTTTTGGTTTAATTCTTCCAATTTCTGGATCAAATTTCCAAACAGTAACTCCACCTCTATATGTTTCTTTATACTCTTCAATAGGATGATATTCATTATCAAAAGGAGCTGCATATTGTGCTGCTTCTAAAATATGTTCAGAATTTGGTGTAAAAAATGATCCCCCATGCTCTGATTTAAATACAGGATTTACAACAATTTGTTTTGTTTCAAAATCTTCTAAATCAATAATTGCGATTCTTGGATTTGCTTTGTCGTTGATAGCCAGCCATTTACCATCATACTTACCATCTTTTTCAGAAAGTCCAGGGTGATGGGTATCTCCCCAATTTATCTCTCTTCCTCTAATATTACCTTGTCTAAGAACTTCTAAAGAGTCCTTATCATAACCATAACCTTGCCAAGGTTCTGGAGTAAACACACCAATATATTTTAAAATTCTCATTGATGGAACACCATAAACAATTATTTGCCCAGATTGTCCACCTGATGAAAATACGACATATTCATCTTTTACACCAGTTGGGTTATATGTCTTTGCTGCTCTAATTACATCAATTTCAGAAAGACCTCTCTCTTTCATAACTTTAGATAATTCTCCTGTAGCACCAGATGCTACAGATGCAGTTAATGCTGTACCTAAAATTAATGAAGAGAGTCTACTGTGTTGTTTCTTCATCTCAACTTCTCCTTCTACTACATTTGTCTTAATATCATTATAAATCAAATGCTTATAATCAATATTCGCAGTGACAAAAAAATGTCACATTATTAATTTAAACTTATTATTTAGTATTAATATTAATTCATAAAAGAATTGTATAATACCTTGAGTTTCTTTTGGGTCGCTATGCTTAAAAATTAAAAAAATTAAAGATTTTTGTTTAATCTATCATATATCCAAGTTTTGAAACAGTTTTAATAATGTTCACTTGAAGTTTTTTTCTAAGCTTAAAAACAAGATTTTTAAGGGCACTTGGAGGAGCCTCTTCATAGATATAAAGTTTATCTTCTATATTCTGTTTTCTAACTAGACTACCTTTACTAGCTAAAAGTATTTCAATAAATTCAATTTCTTTACTTGTTAATTGAATACTCTTTTTCTTATATAAATAAGTTTTATTATCATAATCATAAAAAGCTTCTTGATCTAGTTTTATTATAGTTTTTGAATTCTTGAATAATCGATTTGCACACTCTTCTAAAAGTTCTGATAGATTGACTTCTCTTATAGGTTTAACTACATATTCTATTAATGATAACTTTATTGATTCTAATAAAAAAAATTGGTCTGTATAAGCACTCGTAACAATTATAGGAATATTTTCATTTTCTTTTCTAATCGTTTTAATAAGGTCTAAGCCATTTAATTTCGGCATTTTAAGGTCAGTTATAAGAATATCTGGATGATATTTATTATAAAGTTCTAAAGCTTCTTCTCCATCTGAAGCAGTATATACTTTATCCACATAGAGTAATAAAACTTTTTTAAAACTATTTCTTAGATTCTCTTCATCTTCAGCCAAGAGAAGAGAAGACTTTTTAAGTTTTATCTCATGTTTTTCAGTCATTTTTTATTTCCTATGAATCTTTATTTAGAAAATTATGATAGCATTAATAATGAAAAAAAAAATTGAGGTTGGTCATGTTTGAGAATTTTAGTTTCACCAAAAGGTATGTTTTAGCACTTACAATTATTGCATTATTATCTATTTTAGCCTTCTTCAATCTAAGTGAACTTTTAAATGTTCAATCAAATGATGCAAGACTTGTAAATATGAGTGGTAATCAGAAAATTATTACTAGAGAGATTGCATTTTTTGCAATTTATTATAAAATTGATAAATTAAAGTTTAAAATTAAGGAAATGGAAGAAACTCATAATAAATTAATCTCATTAGTTTTATCTAATGAATTAAAAGAAGTTTATTTTGGTAAAAAAACTGATTTGGATAAAAAAGTAAAAACTTACCTTTTCCATGCAAAAAGATTTTATAATAACAGAGATGGAAGAAGTCAAAACTATTTACTAAGAAACTCTGAATCCCTTTTAGTAGATTTAGAAAAAGCAGTTGTTCTTTATTTAGAAGAAGCACAAAAAAATACTAAAAAATTACAAAAAGTAGAAACTTTTATTCTACTAATGACTCTACTAACTTTACTTTGTGAGGCACTTTTTATCTTTATGCCAGCAAATAGAAGAATTAAAAAACGTACAAATGATTTAATTAGAGAAAAAGAGTTTTCAAACTCGGTAATTGAATCAAGTACTAATGCAATTATTACTTTAGATGGGAATTTAAATATTAGAACCTTTAATAAAGAAGCCGAAAAAATCTTTGGATATTCGAAAAAAGAGATGCTTAACAAGCCTTTATTTGGAAGATTAATACCAAATAAGGATATTTTAAATAGAAAAAATATTGGAGAAGTGCAAGAAATAGAAGCTATTAATAAAGAGGGTTTAAGTTTTCCTATTAGAATTTCTTTTGGTACAAGTGGAGAGAATAAAGATATTGCGATTGTTGCAAATATAGAAGATATAACAAAAGAAAAACTTAATGATAAGATTTTGACAGAACAATCAAAACTTGCAACCTTAGGTGAGATGATTGCTATTATTGCACACCAATGGAGACAACCTTTGGCCCAACTTAGCTTTAATTGCATGTATATAAAAAAGAAAACTAAAGATGAAGATATTTTAAATGAATCAATAGCTAATGAAGAAATTATTCAATTTATGTCTGAAACAATAACAAACTTCCAGAATTTTTATAAAAAAACTGATAATACTGTGTTTAATCCTATTGTTTCAATTGAACAAGCACTAAAAATTGTTGACTCAATATTACGCCTTCACCAAGTAGAATTGAAAAAAGAGATTGATTCAAAAATTAAGATTTATGGTAATTCAAATAGTTTAGCACATATTGTCTTATCCATTATACAAAATAGTATTGATATTATAAAATTAGGTAAAATTGAAAATTCTTTAATTGTAATAAGTCTAAAAGATACTAAAAACTATATAGTTTTATCTATTCGTGATAATGCAGGGGGAATAAAAGTTGATCCAATTAATGACATCTTTAAACCTTTTAATACAAAAAAAGAAAAATCTTCTACAGGTATTGGACTTTATATGTCAAAAATGATTATAAAGAATCAATTTAAAGGAATTATTGAAGCAAAAAATATTAATGATGGTGCAGAATTTACTATTCTTTTACCTCATTAGCTTTATTTGTCCAAACTTCTTAATTAAAAATTATTTTGATAACCATTACTAATATTAAGATTTTATTAAGTGACAATTAATTACAATCACGATAACAATTATCAATTTATATTTAAAGGACTTTTATGATTAATAAATTAATTTTAACAGCATCTATTTTACTTAGTTCTGTTTTTGCCTCAAATGAAGTAAATGTATATTCTCACAGACATTATGATACAGATAAACAGCTATTTAAGATGTTTGAAAAAGAGACAGGAATAAAGGTAAATGTCGTTAAAGCAGATGCAAATGCTTTAATTAAAAGATTAGAGAGTGAAGGAAGTAAATCCCCTGCTGATGTTTTAATAACAGTTGATGCAGGAAGACTTTTCCAAGCAAAAGAAAAAAAACTTCTTCAAGCTATACAATCAGAATATTTAACACAAAATATCCCAAGCTCTTTAAGAGATGAAGATAATCAATGGTTTGCACTTACAAAAAGAGTTAGAGCTATTATTTATCCTAAAGGATCAATTATTGCAAAGGAAATTAAAACATACGAAGATTTAGCTAATCCTAAATTCAAAGGACAAATTATGGTTAGATCATCAAGTCATATTTATAATCAATCCTTACTAGCTGCTGTGATTGCTCATCATGGAGAAGAGTATGCTTTAAAATGGGCAAAAGGTGTAGTTGCAAATATGGTAAGACGTCCAAAAGGTAATGATAGATACCAAGTAAAAGCTGTAGCAAATGGTATTGGTTCAATTGCAATAGCAAATACTTATTATGTTGGTAAAATGGTAGGGAATAAAGATTCATCTGAAGCAGAAGCTGTAAAAAAAGTATCTGTTCTATTTCCAAAATTTGAAAAAGGTGCTACACATATAAATGTTTCAGGGGCAGGAGTTACTAAATATTCTCCAAATAAAGAAAATGCAATTAAATTTATTGAATTTCTAGCAAGTCCAAAAGCTCAAGATCTTTTTGCAAATCAAAACTATGAATATCCTGTTACAAAAGGCGTTAAAAGTAATAATGTAGTTTCTTCTTGGGGAGAGTATGAAGATGATACAATTTCTATAAATACTCTTGGAAAATATAATAAAAAAGCAGTGAAAATCTTTGATTTAGCAGGCTGGAGATAAAAAAAATTTTGGAAATATTTAGTAAATTAAGACTTAATAAATTAACAATAAGTAGTGTTATAATAACACTACTTATTTCTATTCCCGCTCTTATACTTTTTACAAATGTATTAAAGCAAAGTGAAAACTGGCAACATCTAGTTGATACCGTACTTTTTGAATATATTTATAACTCATTGTACATAATGATTGGAGTTACAATTTTAACTTCAATTATAGGATTTTCAACTGCATATATCACAACTTTTTTTAAGTTTACTGCTTCTAGTTTTTTTCATTATGCTTTAATACTTCCTTTTGCAATACCTACTTATATAATGTCATATATTTATGGAGGAATGTTTGATATAACAGGAACTGTTACAACTTTTATTTTAGATTTTTTAGGCATGTCTTTAAGTGAGGTTTATTTCTTTGATATTATGTCAATTGAAGGTGCTATTATTGTTATGTCATTAGTTTTATATCCTTATGTTTATCTAATTTCAAAAACATATTTAAAAGCTGAATCCTCTTCTATTATAGATGCATCAAGAACAATGCAACTTTCTAATTTTCAAATCTTTTATAAAGTAATTATTCCTATATCAAGACCTGCTATTGTTGCAGGTGTTATTTTAGCTGTTATGGAAGCAGTAGCTGATTTTGGAGTTATGGATTATTATGGAGTTCCAACCTTTGTAACAGGAATATTTAGAACTTGGCTTGGAATGGGAAGTGTAGAAGATGCTTCAAAATTAGCTTCTATGCTTATGCTTTTTATTTTTATACTTATATTCTTAGAAAGATTTCAAAGAAAAAATAAAAGATATAAAAGTAGCGGTAAAGATTTTAGACCAATTTCTAAGCAAAAATTAAGTGGAATAGCAAATGCTTTTGCTTTTATTATATGTTTTATTCCTTTTTTCTTTGGATTTTTATTACCTTTTTTACAAATGTCATATTGGTTTTTAATCTCTTACAAAGATGTTATTGATGAAGATTTTTTAAGAATACTTTACCAAACACTAGGTTTAGGTATTTTTTCTTCAATTTTAATTACACTTCTAGCTTTTGTAATAACTTATAATGTAAGAGTAAATAAAAATAAAATAGCAGAAAACTTAGTTCAGATTTCTAAACTTGGTTATTCAATTCCAGGGGCTGTTGTTGCAGTTGGAATATTAAGCTTTTTTGCTCTAATTGATAAGTCATTAGATATATTAATAAGTGGAACTATTTTTGCAATTATTTTTGGATATTTAGTAAGATTTATAGCCATTTCTATAAATAACTTTGAGTCAGGTTTTGCAAAAATTCCACAAACATATGATGATGCATGTAAAACAATGCAGATAACAAATTTTCAAACTTTTTTTAAAATGATTTTACCTCTAATTAAAAACTCTATGACTGTAAGTTTTATTATAGTTTTTATAGAAGTGTTAAAAGAGCTTCCACTTACAATGATTTTAAGACCATTTAATTTTGATACTTTGCCTGTTTTATCCCATGAACTTGTAAATCAAGCGCAAATTATAGAATCAAGTGTTCCTTCAATGTTTATTGTACTTTTAGGAATTGTATCGGTTTTAATATTAACTAAGAAAATGGTAAAGGATTAAAATGTTAGGTGTTAGAGTAAAAGATTTTTCAATTTCATTTGGAAAAACAGAAATCTTAAAAAATGTATCCTTTGATGTAGAACAAGGAGAAATTGTAACCATACTAGGACCAAGTGGTTGTGGTAAAAGCACAATATTAAGAGCTATTGCTTCACTTCAAGAAGAGTATAGCGGAGAGATTTATATAAATGATCATTGCTTAATAAATGATTCAAACAATAGAGAATGCCATAAAGACATTGGTTACATTTTCCAAGATTATGCCCTCTTCCCACATTTAAATGTAAAAGAGAATATTGAATTTGCACTTTTTAAATTAAAAAATTTAGAAAAACAAAAAAGAGTTGATGCTCTTCTAAAACAGTTTGATTTAAGTGAACATAGACATAAGCAAATTCATGAATTAAGTGGGGGACAACAACAAAGGGTTTCTATTGCGAGAGTATTAGCTTATGAACCAAAAGTTATCCTTTTAGATGAACCTTTTTCAAACTTAGATACGAATCTTAGAAATAAAACAAAGGTATGGCTAAAAAAACTTATTAAGCAAAGTGGTCTTAGTGCTATTTTAGTAACGCATGATCAAAAAGAAGCTCTATCTATGTCTGATAAAATTGCAATAATTAATGATAAAAAAATAGAACAATTTGGAACACCTCAAGAGTTGTTTGAAAAACCAGAATCTTTATATATTGCAAACTTTTTAAATCAAATTAATGAATTACCAGATAACTTACTTGAAGATTTGAAAATTGAAACTTCTTCTTCAAAAATAGGAGTAATTCCTATTGATAAAATTGAAGTGAGTAATATTCTTACACAAACAACAAAAATAAAAGCAACAATCTTAGATATTTCATACTGTGGAAACTATTATGAATTAAATATCTCTTTAGATGATTATGAAAACAAAGAATTGCTTGTAAAAACTTTGTGTTTTGAATGTATTGAGAATAGTGATAAGTGTTATTTAAATATCAAAAAAGAGCATATCACATTAGTAAAAAAATCTTTGGAAAAAAAGTTCTAATTTTATTATTGTGATAACCATTATTGATATTAAGTACTAATTAAGAAAAAAGTCATTAAAATGTCACAAATCATTTATGATAACAATTATTACTATAGGAATTACAATGACAAAATCAAAACTATTAGTTACATCACTTAGTCTTGCAGCAGCTTTAACTTTTTCAGCTTGTTCAGCAAATAATGAAAATATAGAAACAGCTTCACAAATGAAAATGATGCAGAAATCTTCTCCAATTTTAGAAGCTTATGCAAAAATTGCACAAGCTAATTATTTAGATGCATTAAATGGTGCAAAAGCTTTAGAGCTTGCAATAAATAACTTTGCTTTAAATCCAACAGAACTAACATTTGCCAATGCAAAAAAAGCTTGGTTAAACTCAAGAGAGTCGTATGGCCAAACTGAAATATTTAGACTTTCAAATGGTCCAATTGATGCAGAAGAAGGTTGGGTTGCGGAAACTTATGGCGCTTTAGAAGGTCAATTAAACGCTTGGCCACTTGATGAAAATATGATTGATTATACAATAGATGCTAATGGGAATAAAACATCAGGAAATATTGTTGATACTATTGGTGTATTTAATCCAGGTGGAGAAGATTCAGAAGCAATTGATGTTTCAAAAATAACAATAGATGCAATAACTGCATTAAATGAAAATGGTGGAGATGCAAATGTTGCTACAGGTTATCATGCAATTGAGTTCTTATTATGGGGACAAGATCAAGATTACTCTAACTTTGTAAAAGATTCTATTACAAATGGTGCTAAAACAGCTGGTCAAAGACCACTTTTGGATTATACAAGTGATGTAAATGCGCCAAGAAGAATTGCTTTCTTAAAAGCAGCAGCAGCTAAAATCGTAGCAGATTTAGAAGTAGTTTCAGGTGCTTGGGCTAATGATGGATTATATAAAAATGCATTTTTAGGAAAATTAACAGCAGATAATGCTTCAAAAAATATTGCTTCAAATGAAGCTTTAAAGCAAGTTATTGCAGGAATGGGTGTATTTATTAAATCAGAACTTGCAAATGAAAGAATTGCAGTTGCTGTATTAACTCCAAGTGAAGAAGATGAGCACTCTTGTTTTTCTGATAATACACATAGAGATATTACAACAAATTACTTAGGGTTTAGAAATGCTTTAACTTCAACTTATATGGGTAAATCATATGGACCTTCTTTATTAGATGCAGTTTCAAGTGAAGATAGAACAAGAATTGTAGCTTTAATGAACTCTATTGAAGCAAAAATTGCAAATATTAATAAAGTTGCAATAACTACTGCACATTTTGATTACCAAATTCAACCTGATAATGCTCAGGCAAAAGTAATAGTAAAACTTAAAAATGAGATGAGAAAATTAGGTGATGAAATGGTTAATGTTGCAAAAGCAAATGGAATTTCTTTAAGCACAGATGATGTTACAGATCCTGAAGAAACAAAGCTTTAATTCTTTGAATAATTTGTTTCTTGTAATTTTAAAAAGAAGCCTCGTAGCCTTTTTGGCTACTGGGCTTTTTGGCGTTTATAGTAGTGCAAATGATATTTCAAGCAAAAAAGATAAATCACTGCTTTTAAAACCTATTTCAAACTTAAGTGATGAGCAATACGATATGTTTATATTAGGAAGAAGTTTTTTTACTATTCCTTGGGTTGAAGCGCCAAGTGCAACAACTGCAAGAGATGGATTAGGACCTTTATTTAATGCAAATACTTGTGCTTCTTGTCATAATGCAAATGGAAGAGGAAATCTTTATAATAAAGATAAAGAGTTTTCAAGAAGTCTAATAGCAAAATTATCAATTAAAAATAATAATTCAGATTTTCACAAAGAGATTTTAAAAACAAATGCTTTTATAAAAGAACCTACATATGGAAATCAAATTGCAATAAATGCAAATCATGGAGTAAAGTTTGAAGCTAAACCTGATATTAGTTTTAAAGAAATAGAAGTGAAATTCCCAGATGGTGAAATACAAACACTTTTAAAACCAAATTATGCTTTAAAAGATTTACAATATGGAAAGCTTCATAAAGATACAATTTTGACTTTTAGATTAGCTCCTAGCTTAAACGGTTTAGGTTTAATTTCTGATATTAAAGATGAAGATATTTTGAAAAATCAAGATGAATTTGATTCAAATAATGATGGTATTTCAGGAAAAGCAAATTTTGTTTATTCAAATATTACAAAAAAAATAGAGCTAGGAAGATACTCTTGGAAAGCTAGTATATCAACACTAAAAGAGCAAAGTGCAGATGCTGCTTTTAATGACATGGGACTTACAACTTCAATTTTTCCAAATGATAATTGTACAAAAGAGCAAGAAGCTTGTTTGAAAGCTCCAAAACCTAGAGATGCTATTGATTTAACTGATTTAAGATTAGAAGCTATTACTTTTTATTTAAAAAATAGAAAATCCTATAGTGCAAAAAAAGATAAAGATTATAAAGAGGGTTTAGAAATATTTAAAAGTCTTGATTGTGCAAAGTGTCATATTGATTCTTTTACTACAAAAAATGGAGTTAAAATTGCACCTTTTACAGATCTTTTACTTCATGATATGGGTGAGCAGTTAGCTGATGGAAGAAGCGAATTTAAAGCAAATGGAAATGAGTTTAGAACAGCACCTTTATGGGGATTGTCACTTCATGAAAAAATCAATAAGAAAAAACCAAGACTTTTACATGATGGAAGAGCAAGAACCTTTCAAGAGGCTATTTTATGGCATGGTGGAGAAGCAGAAGCTTCTAAGAACAAATATATGAATCTTGATAAAAAATCAAGAGAAAAATTAATCAAATTTTTAAATGAGGTATAAAATGAGTATATTAAAAAATATAATATTACTAGGGTTTTTATGTTTATTTGCAAATGCAAATAGTGATGAAAATGAGAATAAACAAGTATTAAGTGATTTATATGAAAAAGTAATTATTTCTAATGTAGATAATAGTTTAAAAAATATAAAAGATTTAGAAGAATCAATAGAAAAAAAAGATGTGAAAAAATCAAAAGAGCTTTTTTCTAAGCTTGTATATTCATGGAAAAGTGTTGAAACATTTTATATTTTAGGTGATTTAAATGAAGATTTTATTGATACTCCTAGATATATTGATATTTTTCATAATGGAAATGAGGATATAAAAGAGCAATTAGATTTAGCAATAAAAAGCAATGATGAACCTAGAATTGCTTTGTTTAAAAACTCAACAAAATCAATAAATGCGTTAGAGTATGTTCTTTTTGAAAAAGATATTAAAAACGAAAGAATAAATAATATAACACTTGCAATCTTAAAAAGAATAAATTTACATTTAAATGATATAAAAGATGAATATATTAATCAAAAAGAAAATTATCTAAATGATTTAAAAAAAGCAAATGCTATTACTATAAATGCAATTATTCAAAACACTTATAAACTAAAAGAGTGGAGAATCGGTGACATAGCTGGTTACACAAAAAAATATGAAGATAAGCCTGATAATAAAAGAGCAGAATATTTCTTAAGTAAAAACTCAACAAATGCAATTAAAGCTGTTTTAGATACATATAAAAAAGTTTTAAATAACTCTTCATTTGAAGATTATGGGGATTATTTAATTAAACTAACAGATGGTAAAGAGATGAAAAAATTAAGATCATCACTAGATATTTCTCTTAAATTAGTAAAAGAAATCAAAAATGATGATTTTGTAAATAATAAAAATACTAAAGAGTTATATGAAAATATAAACACAATTCATGTGGTACTTTTTTTAGATATGCTTGAAGAGTTGTCAATAAATGCTAAAATTTTAGATGCAGATGGTGACTAATCGTGAATGATTATTCTATCTTAGAATATTTGATAAACCCAGATAAGAGAACTTACTGGGTTTATATTTTAAGCTCACTTGCTATTGCAATGATTTATTTACACTTTAATAAAAAACAAAAAAGAGTAATATTTTCTTCAAAACTTTGGCTACATCCTAGTGCTAAACTTGATTATTATTACTTTATTCTTTCATACTTTATTAAACTTTTAATGATTATTCCAATAGTAATTTCTGCTAAAGAGATTGCCTTTTTTATAAATAAGAATCTCTATTATGAGTTTGGCTTTAATCAAATTCAAACTATCTCTTATGAAATGACTATTATTTTATATACTGTATCTTTATTTATAGTAAGTGATTTTACAAGATATTGGCTTCATAGATTTTTGCATAAGATACCTTTTTTATGGGAATTTCATAAAGTTCATCACTCTGCAAAAGTATTAAACCCTTTAACTTTTTATCGAGTTCATCCCATAGAAAATATTCTATTTGGTTTTAGATACTCTTTAAGTATTGGTTTAGTTACAGGAATATTTATTTATTTTTTTGGTTCTAAAATAGGACTTATAGAAGTTTTAGGTGCAAATGCTTTTATCTTTGTTTTTTCATTACTTGGCTCAAATCTAAGACATTCGCATATTCCTTTAGCATATTTCTCTTTTTTAGAAAAATGGCTAATTTCGCCAAAACAGCACCAAATACATCATAGTAAAAAATATTTTAATAAAAACTACGGTGGATATTTAGCCCTATGGGATAGAGTTTTTGGAACTTTAAAACTCTCATCTGAAGTAAAAGTTTTAAAATTTGGTTTAAGAAAAAAACAGATGGAAAACTATCAATCACTAATTAATATATTAATTTATCCATTTATAAACATTTTAAGAAGGAGAAAAAATTAAAATGAAATATTTAAAAATCACAGGAGCACTAGTTAGTGCCTTTTTATTTGTTGCTTGTTCAAATACAACACTTACAAAAGAGGAAATTGCACAAAAAACAAAAATGAAAGAACAACTAGGACAAGTTCTATTTTTTGATAAAAACTTATCAAAAAATAGAACTCAATCTTGTTCAACTTGTCATAATCCAGAAGCAGGATTTGTGGATAATAGAGAGAATGGTATAAGCGCTATGGCATCATTAGGTGATGATGGGCACTCTTTAGGAGATAGACAAGCTCCAAGTGCAGCTTATGCAATGTTTAGTCCAGAGTTTCATTATGATAAAAAAAAGAAAAAATACATAGGTGGACAATTTTGGGATGGAAGAGAATCTACACTAGCAGGACAAGCGGGTGGACCACCTACAAATCCAATAGAAATGGGAATGACAAGTAAAAAAGAGACAGTTGATAGATTAAAAGAGAATGGATATTATCTTTCAATTTTTAAAGATATTTATGGCGAAAATATTTTTAAATCTGAGGAAAAAGCTTATAAAGCAATGACAGATTCTATAGAAAAATTTGAAATGACAAAAGAGTTTGCACCCTTTGATTCAAAATATGATAAATATTTAGAAGGTAAATATGATTTAACACCTTTAGAGGATTTAGGAAGAACCCTATTCTTCTCAAATAATAACAACTCTTGTGCAACTTGTCATATTTTAAAAGGCGAAGATAAAAAAGGAGAAACCTTTACAAATTATGAATATCATAATATTGGAACACCTATAAATCATGAACTAAGAGCAAGAAATGGTATTAAAGATATAGACTTAGGACTTTTAGCTAATCCAATAATTACAGATGAAAATGAAAAAGGAAAATATAAAGTTCCAACTCTAAGAAATGTAGCTGTAACTGCTCCATATATGCATAATGGAGTTTTTAAAGATTTAAAAACAGTTGTAGAGTTTTATGATAAATATAATAATAAAGAAAGAACAATTAATCCTGAAACTAATAAAGCTTGGGATGAACCTGAAGTAAAAGAGACAATCTCTTTAGAAGAGTTAAAGGCTAAGAAACAAAGTGATAGGAAGGTCGAGGCTTTAGTTGCTTTTATGAAGTTATTAACGGATGAAAGATATGAGCATTTATTGGAAAAATAGCTTATCGTCTAGTCCCAAAGCTCCGGCTTTGGGATTCATACTTTTAATTTAGAATTTTTTAGAGTAGACATTATCGAAGTTTTATGAATAAAAGTAATTACAATGCTCTTTCCCTTTCATTTTTTTAGAAAAAACGAAACAAAAAATCGGTACAAGAATTGATGTTTTTCGGGAATTAATTTGTATCTTCGCTAAAAATGTGAAACTCGCTCGTCCCTCACTCAAACAGTCACATTTTCTTTACGCTACGATACAAAAGAATTCTTATCCGAAAAAATCAAATTGTACCACAATGACTAGCCGCTTTATTTTTACTCGAAAAACTAAGAAAGGGCAATAAGCTGGTGCAATTTATAATTTTGGGATTAGATATTTTTAAATAATTTCGTTAAGAAAAACCATCTGTTTGAGTGAGGTACGAGGGAGTTTTGGATTTTTAGAAATTCTTTAAAAATATCCCCAAAATTATATCCCTTGCACCGATTTTTGCTTACTTTTTCTAAAAAAGTAAGAACAAACTAATCATCTATACAAAATCCGAGCAATCCCCAAAACAAAAAGTCCAAGTGCAACTTCTTTTAAATCTTTATCATAAAGCAAAACAAAAATAGAAGAGATAAATAAAGTTAAAGAAAAAACAATAGGTTTTACATAAGACTTTATCTCTTTAGCTATCCACTCTAATTGATTATTAGATAACTCTACTTCTAAACTTCCTTCACTAGCTTTTTTAATTACAGTTTTCATATCTTTTACAATAAAAGGTAAATCCTTTACCTCATCAATTAAAGTCTCTGCTATACTCTCTTTTGCTCCAAGTGCTTTTGGTATATTTTTCTGTAAAATTGGTAAAATATCTTTTATTCCATTAAAGTTTTCAATATATGTAGTTCCTAAACCTTCAATAATAGCACTTACTCTTAAAATATAAATCGCATCACTAGGAAGTTTAAAAGGTAAGTTTCTAGTAGATTCTAAAACATCAAAAGCAAGTTTTTGCATGGATTGACTATCTAAGCTATTATTTGAAAAGATATCAAACATCTTTGCTGTAAATTCAGCTAATTGCGAGGTAGGAGCTTCATAGGAGATTGTTCCTAATCTTTTATTAGCATTTATATATAATTCATAATCTTGCTCGTGAGCTGCCTTAATTAACTCTATAATAGCTACTCTTTTATCATTTGGCACAGTTTTTACCATTCCAAAATCTAAAAGTATCAATTTCCCTTTTTTTGTAACTAAGAGATTACCTGGATGTGGATCTGCATGAAAATATCCATTTATCAACATTTGTGTAGTATAAAAATCAACTAATGTAGAGATTATCTTATTAAAATCTATTTTATGTTTTAAAATATTTTCTTTATCATCAAATCTAAATCCTTCTTCATAACTCATAACCAAAGCATCATCACTACAATATTTTGTATAAGGCTTTGGGAATTTAATTTTTTGATCTTTATAAGTTTCTTTGAATTTTACTAAATTATCTAACTCTTTTGTAAGACTAACCTCTTCAATTATCATTTTAGAAAATTCTAAAATAACAGCTTCAATAGAGTTTTTAGTATTATATGAAAAAAGTGGCTTAAAAAAGTTATTGAAATATTTTATTATATTTATATCAGCAATTACTTGTTCTTTTATATTTTTTCTTCTTAATTTTACAGCTACTTTTTTTCCATTTTCTAAATATGCTATATGCACTTGCCCTATAGATGCTGAAGCAATTGCCTCT
>JBFHGG010000062.1:0-15883 GCA_041583235.1 Halarcobacter sp. | reverse complement strand
TCTCCATTGGTGTGCTATATTTCCTATCATCTCCCCCATAGCTGCCATTTTACTTTGTTGATAAAGAATTTCATCATTATTTGCTTTTTCAATTTCTAGATTTTTACTTTCAGTTATATCTTGAATTACACCAACAATTGTATTTTTTTCCTTATTATGGTCACCTATACAATTTATCCATCTAATCTCTCCATCATCTCTTTTTATTCTATATACACAATGATGTTTTAAATTACCTTTTATTACATTATTTATAGAATCTTCAAAGCCTTTCCAATCTTCAGGTATCATTATTTTTCTTAGATACTCAGGACCTGGTTGATATAAAGGTTTTTTAATACCAAATAATTTTAATGTTTGTATAGACCAATATGCCTTTCTTGT
Source organism: Halarcobacter sp. (assembly GCA_041583235.1). GTDB lineage: Bacteria > Campylobacterota > Campylobacteria > Campylobacterales > Arcobacteraceae > Halarcobacter. The sequence continues at coordinate 15,499 of JBFHGG010000062.1, read as the reverse complement.
ATTTAAGTCTAATTCCCAGTCTCCCATATTTGCAACTTCTTGTGCTTTTTGAAGTTTTATTTTTTGTTCATTATTTTCACTCATTTTCAGCTGAATACTTTTTTTATATTTAAGAAATTTTTTTTCTATTATTCTTGATAAATAGATAGAGAATAAAAGAAGAATGAATGTTATTACAATACTAGAATATATTACAGCAGTAATATATTCATTATATTTATTATCCAAATATTGCTTTTTTTTAATTACAAGTTTCTCAATATCTTCTGTATAAAAGCCAGTATTAATTATCCATTTCCATTTTGGAAAAGTTTTCATAAATGCAATTTTTTTTGATGCTTCTTTATTATTAGTTTTACTATTTTGAGTAAATTCATAATAGCCTTGTCCATCTTTTATAAGATTTTGAATTTTACTAAAAAAAGGTTTTAATCTATGAAGTTCTTTATCTTTTAATATATTAAAATTTTCTAAATCTTTTTTTGGATGAGAGAGAAATGTTCCATCATAAGATAAAGCTACAAAATATTTATTTGTGCCTAAAACGAAATCTTTTAAATTATTTAGCACTTTTCTTTGGGTCTCTTTTTTAAACTCATTTACATATTCTCCAGTGCCAATTATCCAATCATAAGGTTCAAAGTATTCAACATAAGTTAATTTATTCTCTTGTATCTTTTTATTTTTTGGATTAAAAAAGTAAAAATTTGTGAAACCTTTTTTATTCTTATCAATTACTTCTTTAACTTTTTGAAATCTTGCAATTCCTTTTAGATCTTTTTGATTATAGATATTACTACCTTCTCTTTTGGGAAAAATAGGATGAAAAATACTGATTCCATCCATTTGATTTATAAAGAAATATCCTCTTCCATTATTAAACCTAATTTCTTGTAGAGCATCTTTTATTATTTTACTTATCTCTTCTTTTGATTTATTATTTTTGTTATTCACATATATACTAGTAATTATATTTTTTGCATTTTTAAGTTGTGCTTGTAATTCTTGTCTTAGTTTTTCATCTGTGGCGTTAAATTCCCTTTGAATAAAGTTTATTGCACTTGAAACATCTTGTTTTATAATCTCTTTTTGCTCTTTTATAAATACTCTTTTTATTGATTCTTTTTCTTCATTTAGGGTTTTTTTATAATCTATAGATATTAGAATAGTTATTAAAATACTTATAATTATAATAAAAAGTGGTGGAGCATATTTTATTATCTTAAGAATTTGAAGTTCATCGTTTTTCAAGTATATTTACCTTTTTAAATAATTATACAATTAAGTAGATTAATTGATATATTAGAGATTTATTTTTAAAATTATTTTCATATTTTAGTATAAAAATATATAGTATTGTATAAAGTTTATACAGTTTGAATATGATATATTATTTGTATCATGTTATGATTTATACATGAAAACATTAATATTTACAGATTTAGATGGAACTTTTTTAAATCATAATGATTACTCTTTTGATGCTGCAAAGCAAGTTTTGAAAAAAATATCAAATAAAAAAATACCACTTATTTTTACAACTAGTAAAACAAGAGTTGAGGTTGAAATTTTACAAAAAAAAGTTGGTATAAAAGAACCTTTTATTGTAGAAAATGGAGCTGCAATATTTATTCCAAAAAATTATCAAAATTTTGATTTCTCATTTTTAGATAATTTTAATGAGTATTATATCTTTGAACTTGGACTAAGATATAAACAAATATTAAACTTTTATAATAAATATAAAAAAGAGTTTGGGATGTTTGGTTTTTCAGATATGAGTCTACAAGAAGTTGCTAACTACACAGGTTTAGATATTGATAATGCAGAACTTGCAAAGCAAAGAGATTTTACAGAACCATTTTTATTAAAAGATGATTCTATCTTAGATAATCTTGAGAATCTTGCTTTAACTTATAATATAAAAATTACAAAAGGTGGAAGATTCTATCATTTAATTGGAGAATTTCAAGATAAGGGAAAAGCTGTTAAAAAAACAGAAGAGATATTTAAATCTATATATAATAAAAAGATATCTTCAATTGCTTTAGGAGATGGAGAAAATGATATTAGTATGTTAGAAAATGTAAATATACCTATAATTATTAAAAATCATAAAGGTGAATATTTAGATTGTGATATAAAAAATATAAAAAAATCTACTTTCCAAGGTTCCAAAGGTTGGAATGAAATGTTAACAAAGGTTTTAACAGATGAGTAAAATAAATTTAGAAAAAATATTTAACAAAGCATTAAAAAAAGTAAAAGCAAAAAGTATTATAAGAGATAATATAAAATTAAAAAAATCAACTTTAAAAATCTTAGATAAAAAAATAAACTTAGAAAAGAGTGGTGATTTATATATTTTTGCAGTAGGGAAAGCAGCTTATGCAATGGCTAAAGAGTGTGAAAATATTTTAGGAAATAAAATAAAAGATGGTTTAGTAATATCAAGTTCAAAAGGGGATTTGAAATATTTAAAACATTTTACATCTACTCATCCAAAAGTATCAAAAAAAAGTCTAAAAGCAGCTAATTTACTTTTTAAAAAAGTTAAAAAGTTAAATAAAAAAGATAGATTTATTTTTCTACTTTCAGGTGGTGCTTCAGCAATGATTGAAAAACCTATTGAAGGCCTAAGCCTAAAAGATTTTAAAAAAATATCATTAAGTTTACTTACAAGCGGAATAGATATAAAAGCTTTAAATTCTGTAAGAAAATCAATATCAAAAATTAAAGGTGGAAAATTAGCTAATGAAATTAAAGCTAAGGGTACAGTTTTAGTTTTAAGTGATGTTATTGGAGATGATTTTAATACAATTGGTTCTGCTCCTATGTATAAAATAGATAATAAAAATAACTCAAAATTTAAACATCATATAATTGCTAATAATGAAATCGCACTAAATGAAGCAAAGAATTTTATAAAAAAGAGTGTAGAGACGACAGAAATTATTACAACTACTTTGGATAAAAGTTCAGAAGAAGCTTCAAGATTTATTATAAACAAGATTCAAGAATATAATAAAAAATATAAAAGTTTTTGTCTTTTATTTGGCGGGGAAACAACTACAATAGTAAAACAAAATGGCGGTTTTGGTGGAAGAAACCAAGAGCTTGCTTTAAGGCTTTTGCTTGAATGTAAAATTAATGAATTAAATAAAAATATCTCAATACTATGTGCAGGAAGTGATGGAATAGATGGACACTCAAAAGCAAATGGAGCTTTTATAGATTCTGATATTTATGAAAAAATAGAAAAAGAAAATTTAGATGCAAAGTTATATTTAGAAAATAGTGATAGTAATACATTTTTCAAAAAACTTGGATATGAATTTACAACTGGAATTACGGGAACTAATGTAATGGATTTTATAATAGTTTTAAAACAAAATAAGGATTAAAAAAATGGCAGATTTCTTTCAAAATGGTGTTATAACAACACTTCAAAATCTAGGTGATAGACCTTTAGAAAATATAGAAAATGAACTAGAAGATTTTGGTAAAAGACATAGAATGGTACTTTTATTACCAGCTCTTTATTCAGAATTTCAAACCCCTGCTATGCATAAAATTATTGAAGAATTAAAAAGTGTTAAATATCTTTATAAAATTATTTTAGGATTAGATCAGGCTACAGAGGAGCAGTTTATAGAGGTTAAAGAGTTAATGTCTGTTTTGCCTTGTAAAGTAGATGTTTTATGGAATGATGGCCCTAGAATAAAAGAATTATATAAAGATTTAACAAATGAAGGCTTCCCTGGTCTTGATACTCCAGGGAAAGGAAGAAATGTTTGGACTATGATAGGTTATGGTTTAACAGATAATGATGCTTATGCTTTTGCTTTACATGATTGTGATATTGTAAATTATTCAAGGGAGATACCCGCTCGTCTTTTTTATCCAATTATTCATCCTGCTCTTGATTTTGAATTTAATAAGGGTTTTTATTCTAGAGTTACAAATAAACTTCATGGACGGGCTACTAGACTTTTATATACACCTTTAATAAACTCTCTTACAAAAGTTTTTGGAAGCAATAGATATTTAGAATATATGGAAAGTTTTAGGTATTCACTTTCAGGAGAATTTTCATTTATTAGAACCTTAGGCAGAGGAATAGCAATCTCTCCCACATGGGGATTAGAAGTTTCAACTTTAAGCGAAGTTTATAAAAATACTTCCAATAGAAGAATTTGTCAAACTGAAATAATGGAAAGTTATGAACATAAACATCAAGAACTAGGTAGTGTTGATAGTGGTGGTGGAATTTATAAAATGGCAAATGATATTGCAAAAACTCTTTTTAGAGTTTTAGCTCAAGAAGGAGTGGTATTTTCAGAAGCCTCATTTAAAACACTTCTTTCTACATATTTTCAGGAATCAAGATTTGAAATATCAAAATATAATGCTTTAAGTAAATTAAATGGTTTAGATTATGATCGTGAAAAAGAGATTAAAGCTGTTGAAGCTTTCCAAGAAGCTATAAAAGCTGCAGCAGTAGAATTTTATGAAGATCCAATGGGTATTGCCTCTTTATCTCCTTGGATTACAGTTAGATCAGTAATGCCTGATTTTTCTGATAAATTTTCTTTATATGTAAAAAAGGACAATGAATAAATGAAAGCTAAAAAACATATATCAGACCCTGGACATACAATTAATAAAAGAATTCATAAGTTATATCCCCCTGAAACTGCAGAAAGAGCTGTAAGTAGTATTATTGATTTAATTTTTAAGTATAAATCTAGAATAAAATCAACAGAATATCATTTAAGTCAAAAAGATATTGTTTTGATTACTTATGGGGATCAAGTAAATAAAAATCATGACCCTTCTTTATATACACTAAAAGAGTTTATGGATAATCATTTAAAAGGTGTAATAAATTCAATTCATATTTTGCCTTTTTATCCCTCATCTTCTGATGATGGTTTCTCTGTAGTAAACTATAATGCAGTTGATCCGCATATGGGTTCTTGGAGAGAGATTGAGCAAATAAGTGCAGATTATAGACTTATGGTTGATGGAGTTATTAATCATGCATCTCAATTCTCAGACTGGTTTAAAGCTTATTTGTCAGGTGATAAATATTTTAAAGACTATTTTATAGAAGTTGATCCAAGTGTTGATTTATCAAAAGTTGTAAGACCAAGAGCAACACCACTTTTAAGTGAATTTACAGATGATGAAGGAAAAATAAAAAATATATGGACAACTTTTTCTAGAGACCAAGTAGATTTAAATTATAAAAGTCATAGGGTTTTAAGAAATGTTCTTGATGCAATGTTTTATTATATTGAAAAGGGTGCAACACTTATAAGATTAGATGCTATTGCTTTTATATGGAAAGAAATAGGAACTGAATGTGTACATCTTCCCCAAACCCATGAGTTAATACAACTTATGAGAGAGGTTCTTCATGAAGTTGCACCTGAGGTAATTATTATTACAGAAACTAATGTACCACATCATGAAAATGTTTCATATTTTGGAAGTGGTGCAGATGAAGCTCAAATGGTTTATAATTTTGCACTTCCTCCTTTATTAGTACATTCAATTTTAAATGAAAATACTAAGACTTTGATGTCTTGGGCAAAGACATTAACTCTTCCAAGTAAAAAAGTTTGTTTTTTTAACTTTACAGCAAGTCATGATGGAATAGGGCTTAGACCAGTAAATGGAATATTATCTAATGATGAGGTAAATTTTATTGTTGAAAAGGTACAAGAACATGGAGGTTTAGTCTCTTTTAGGGCGGAAGAAGATGGTACAGTAACTCCTTATGAGTTAAATTGTTCATATATGGATGCTTTAACTAATCCAAAGGAAGATGATAGAATTAGATTTAAAAGAATGCTTTTAGCTCAAGCAACAGTTTTAGTAATGCCAGGAGTCCCAGGAATTTACTTTCACTCTCTTGTAGGTTCACGAAATTATCATGATGGGGTAAAGCATTCAGGTATTAATAGAACAATAAATAGAGAAAAATTTAATATTGATTGGTTAAAAAATGAATTAGAAACTCAAGGTTCTTTATCTAAAACAATGTTTGATTCTTACAAAAGACTAATTTCTATTAGAATAAATGAAGAAGCATTTAATCCTTTTGGAGATTTTGAATTTTTAGATTTAGATGAAAGACTTTTTGTAATAGATAAGCAGTGTTGTAAAAATGTTGAAAGGATTATTGCAATTCACAATTTCTCAAATGAAGAAGTATCTTGTATTTTACCTGCAAATATTCCTTTCCCTCTTTATGATATACTCTCTTTAGATTCAAAAGTTTATACTAAAGATGATACTGAAAAAAATAAAGAAATTATATTAGAACCATATCAAATGCTTTGGTTAAAATGTAATTATAAAAAATAAAATAATAATAGAAAAAAGGAAAATAAAATTGGAAACAAAAAATAAAAAATTAATAACAAGATGTCTATTCCCAGCAGCAGGATATGGAACAAGGTTTTTACCTGCAACAAAAGCGATGCCAAAAGAGATGCTTCCAGTTTTAACAAAACCTCTAATTCAATATGGTGTTGAAGAAGCAATGGACGCAGGATGTGATGTAATGTCAGTAATTACAGGAAGAGGAAAAAGAGCAATTACTGATCACTTTGATATCTCTTATGAACTAGAACATCAAATAAAAGGTTCTGCTAAAGAAGAGATGCTTTCAGATATTAGAAAAATTATTGATAAATGTACCTTTACATATACTAGACAAAATGAAATGAAAGGTTTAGGAGATGCTATTTATAAAGGAAAAGTTTTAGTAGGATCTTCAAGACCTTTTGCAGTTATACTAGCAGATGACCTTTGTGTAAACCCAAAAGGTGATGGGGTATTAACTCAAATGGTAAAACTATATGAAAAATATAAGTGTTGTATTGTTGCTACTATGGAAGTTCCAAAAGAAGAAGTACATAAATATGGTGTAATAGAAGGGAGTAAAATAGAAGATGGTGTGTTTATGGTTTCTAATATGGTAGAAAAACCAGATAATGATAAAGCACCTTCAAATTTAGCAGTAATAGGAAGATATATCCTAACTCCAGAGATTTTTTCTCAAATAGAAAATACAAAACCAGGTAAAAATGGAGAACTTCAAATTACCGATGCCCTTTGTGCTCAAGCTAAACAAGGCATGGTAATAGCTTATAAATTCAAAGGTAAAAGATTTGATTGTGGTTCAGTTGATGGCTTTGTTGAAGCTACAAACTACTTTTATGAGTTAGAAAAAAGTAAAGAAATTAATAAAAATAAAAAATAGATTAAAAAATAACACATCTTGTAATACCAATGAAACATTTTTTAACTATTATGGTTATAATAAAGACTAAAAAATTAAAAAAGAAGTGAACTATGGCAAGAAAAAACAATTTATGTGATTTTATATTATTTGGTGGACATGGTGATTTAGCATTTAGAAAGTTAATGCCTGCACTTTTTCATTTATGTAAAGATGGATATTTAGAAGAAGATAGTAGAATTATTACTATTTCAAGACGAAATATTTCTAATGATGAACATAAAAATTTAGTGAAAGAAAAACTTATAGAATTTTTACCAAAAGATAGTTTTACTAAAGAAGACCATGAAAAATTTTCTGCAAAACTTCTTTTGATAACAGTTGATTTTTCAACAAATGAAGGTTATGATAAGCTAAAAGAAGTTTTAAATGAGTTCAAAGATAGAGATAGAATTAATTATCTTTCAACATCTCCAGGTTTTTTTGGTGGTATTTGTCAAGCCTTGTCAAAATGGAATTTAATCACAGAAAATACCAGAGTTGTATTAGAAAAACCTTTGGGTCGTGATTTAAAATCTTCTCAAGAAATAAATAAAAAAGTATTAAGTTTTTTCTCAGAAGACCAGATTTATCGAATTGACCACTATTTAGGTAAAGATACTGTACAAAATATCATGGCTTTAAGATTTTCAAATAGATTATTTGTACATCTTTGGAGTTCAAATCATATTGACCATATTCAAATTACAGTTGCTGAAAATGTAGGTGCTGAAGGAAGATGGGATTATTATAATGATTATGGTGCAATGAGAGATATGATTCAAAATCATCTTATGCAACTTCTTTGTTTAATAGCTATGGAACCACCTTGTTCTCTAGATGCAAATGATATCAGAGATGAGAAAGTAAAAGTTTTAAAAACTTTAAGACCTATTACAGCTGCTGAAATTGCAACAAATACAGTAAGAGCTCAATATACAGCTGGTTCATCTATAGGAGAATCAGTCCCTGGATACTTAGATGGAGATATTAAGCAAAGTAATACAGAAACATTTGCAGCTATGAGAATAGATATTGATAATTGGAGATGGAATGGAGTACCTTTTTACATAAGAAGTGGAAAAAGAATGCAAAAAAGAAATTCTGAAATCGTAATTCAATTTAAAACTATGCCACATTCAATTTTTGAAAAAAGTAATGGCGCTGCTTTAGTTGATAATAAACTTGTTATTAAATTACAACCTGAGGAGAGTATTGAATTAAGACTTATGAATAAAATTCCAGGACTTAGTGAAAATATGAAACTTCAAGAAGTTAATTTAGAACTTAATGCTCCTCATACAGAAAAAAGAAAATCAGATGCTTATGAAAGACTTATTTTAGATGTAATAAGAGCTAATGCAACATTATTTATGAGACTTGATGAAGTTGAAGCTGCATGGAAATGGGCTGATCCTATTATTGAAGGATGGGAAAATAATTTAGTTCCAATGAAAAAATATACTGCAGGAACAGATGGTCCTACCGCTTCGATTCATATGATTGCCCAAGATGGAAGAAGTTGGAACGATGAGTAGTATATTTTATAATTTTGAAAACAAAGAGTCTTTAGTCTCAAAATTAAGTCAAAGAATTGCAGGCTATTTAGAAAAAGCAATTAAAGAAAAAGGAAAAGCCTCTTTATTAGTCTCAGGTGGAAGTACTCCAAAGGCTTTATTTAAAAAATTGTCAAAAATAGATATAGCTTGGGAAAAAGTAATTATTTCTTTAGTAGACGAAAGATGGGTACCTTCAAATCATCAAGATAGTAATGAATTATTAGTTAAATCAAATTTATTGCAAAATTTTGCAGCAAAAGCTAAATTTGTAGGAATGTATCTTGATGAGAAGTTAGTAACTTTATCTGAAAAAAAAGCAGAAGTTTTATGTTCAGAGATTTATCAAGAAAAGATATACCCTTTTGATGTAATAATCTTAGGAATGGGAACTGATGCTCATACTGCATCGCTATTTCCTCTAAATGAAAGATTAGATGAAGCATATGATTTATCTAATGAGAATTTATGTATTTCTATAAAACCAACTACTGCTCCCCATGAAAGAATGAGTTTAACATTAAAAGCAATTTTAAGTGCAAAAAATATTATTTTACATATTGAAGGTGAAGAAAAATTAAAAGTATATGAGGAAGCTATTGATTTAGATGATAAATATAAAATGCCAATAGCTTCAGTTTTAAATCAAGATATGAAAGAAGTAGAGGTGTATCACACATGAATAAAGTAATTTTAAAAGTAACGGAAAATATAGTAGAACGTTCAAAAAAAAGTAGAAAAATTTATTTAGATAGAATCGCAAAAGCAAAAGCAAAAAAAGTGACAAGAGCAGTGCTTGGATGCTCTAATTTAGCTCATGCCATTGCACCTTTAAATAAAGAAGAAAAATCTTCAATGATAAATATGCAAAAGCCAAATATGGCAATTATAACTGCATATAATGATATGTTATCTGCCCATGAACCCTATGCCACATATCCAGCTCTTCTAAAAAGAACACTTTTAGAAGATGGAGCAACTGCGCAAGTTGCAGGAGGAGTTCCTGCTATGTGCGATGGAGTTACTCAATCACAACCTGGAATGGAACTATCTCTTTTAAGTAGAGATAATATTGCAATGGGGACTGCCATTGGGATGTCACATAATGTTTATGATGGAGCTTTTTATCTCGGAGTTTGTGATAAAATTGTTCCAGGATTATTAATTGGAGCTTTAAGTTTTGGTCATCTTCCATCAATTTTTGTTCCAAGTGGTCCTATGCCTTCAGGTATTTCTAATTCACAAAAAGCAAAAGTAAGACAAGAGTTTGCTCAAGGAAAAGTTGATGAAACAGCTTTATTAAAAGCTGAATCTGAATCTTATCATGCTTGTGGAACTTGTACTTTCTTTGGAACTGCAAATTCAAATCAAATGCTACTTGAAATGATGGGCTTACAACTTCCAAATGGTTCATTTGTAAATACAAATACTCCCTTACGAGAACAACTTACACAAAAATCTGCAAAAGTTTTACAAGATTTGGTGAGTAAAAAATTAGCTTTAGGGGATATTGTAAATGAGAAATCTTTTGTAAATGCAATTATTGGACTTATGGCAACAGGGGGTTCAACAAATCATACTATTCATTTAATAGCTATGGCAAAAGCATGTGGAATAGTTTTAACCTGGGATGATTTTGATAATATTTCAAAAGTTACACCTCTTTTATGTAGAATGTATCCAAATGGAAGTGCTGATGTAAATCACTTTAGAGATGCAGGTGGAATGTCTGTAGTTATTAAAGAATTAATAGATGCAGGAATTGCACATAATGATGTGCAAACAATTGTTGGTTTTGGATTGGATAATTTTATTGTTGAGCCAAGTATTGAAAATAATGAGTTAGTATTTAAAGATACAGCTAGAATTTCAAGAGATGAAACTGTAATTTCAAGTGTTGAAAAACCTTTCTCAAAAGAGGGTGGATTAAAACTTCTTGCAGGAAATATTGGACGCTCTGTTATTAAAACTTCAGCTTTAAAAGATGAGTATTTATTTATTGAAGCTCCTGCTATTGTATTTGAAACACAAGAGGCTTTACAACTAGCTTTTAAAGCAGGTGAACTTGAAAAAGATTTTATAGCTGTTGTTAGATATCAAGGGCCAAAAGCAAATGGAATGCCAGAACTTCATGGACTTATGCCTCCACTTGGAGTTTTACAAGATAAAGGTTTTAAAGTTGCTATTGTAACAGATGGAAGAATGTCAGGAGCTTCGGGAAAAGTTCCTTCTGCTATTCACTTAACACCAGAAGCTTCATCAAATGGAATTATTGCAAAAATTAAAACTGGCGATATGATTAAATTTGATGTAATAAATGCAAATATTGAGCTTTTAGTAAGTGATGAAGAGCTTGCAAAAAGAGAAATTATTAAAGCAAATTTAGAATCAAATATGCATGGATTTGGAAGAGAACTCTTTACTTCAATACGAGCTAATATAAGTAATGCAGAAGAGGGTGCTACAATTTTTAAATTATCAGGAGACGAAAGAGCATGAAAAGTGTAAGCATGAAAGCAAAAGATATAATGAGCATATCACCTATTGTTCCTGTTATTGCAATAGAAGATGAAAAAGATGCTTTACCTTTAGCTAAGGCTTTAAGTGAAGGTGGAGTTAATGTTATGGAAATAACATTAAGAACTCCTGCTGGATTAAAAGCTGTTGAAATAATTTCAAAAGAGATGCCAGAGATGAATGTAGGAACAGGTACAGTTTGTAATGAAGAAGATCTAATTGCTTCAATAAATGCAGGAGCAAAATTTGTTTTTTCTCCTGGTATTTCTCAAGAATTAATAGATTCTTCAAAAAAACATAATATTACATTGATTCCTGGAGTTGCAACTTCGAGTGAAGTAATGTTGGCTCAAAATAATGATATATATTATTGTAAACTTTTTCCTGCTACACTAGTTGGAGGAGTTAATATTCTAAAAGCTTTTTCTGGGCCATTTTCTAAAATGAATTTTTGCCCTACAGGTGGAGTAAATTTAAAAAACTTAAATGAATTTCTAAGTTTGAAAAATGTGCTTTGTGTTGGGGGAACTTGGTTTGTACCTAAAGATGCTATAAAAAATAATGACTTCGAAAAAATTACTTTGCTTTGTAAAGAAGCAATTTCTAGTATAAAATAAAGGGCTTTAATATGAATGAAAAAAGAGACTTACTTTTTAGACAATTAAAAGAGATTAAAACGCAAATAGAAAAAAATTCTATAAGTGATTTATTTACTTCAAATGCAAATAGATTTGAAGAGTACTCTCTTTCTTTGGATGATATGATTTTTGATTATTCTAAAGTACATATAAATAAAGAAGTGTTATCAAAACTTATAGATATAGCAATAGTTTCTAAGCTTGAAGAAAAAAGAGATGCAATGTTTAGAGGTGATAAAATTAATATCACTGAAGATAGAGCTGTCTTACATACAGCACTTAGAGCCAATAATAGTAAGTCAATTTATGTAGATGACAAAAATGTAATGCCAGATATTTCAGAAGTTTTAGGAAAAATGAAAGTTTTTGCAAAAGATATAAGAACTGCTAGAATTTTATCTTCAACAAATGAAAAGTTCACTGATATTATTAATATTGGAATAGGGGGCTCTCATTTAGGTCCTGAAATGCTTGCCCAAGCCTTAAGCCCATATCAAGATGGACCAAATGTGCATTATGTATCAAATATTGATTCCTCTCATTTAGCTGATACTTTAAAATCCTTGAATCCTTCAACTACACTTATAATTGTTGCCTCAAAAACATTTACTACAATTGAAACTATGACAAATGCAAACTCTGCAAAAAAATGGCTACAAGAAAGCTTAGGTGAAAAAGAAGCAAATCTACATTTTGCTGCACTTTCAACTGCTTTAGATAAAACAAAAGCCTTTGGAATAAGTGATGATAGAGTATTTGGATTTTGGGATTGGGTAGGAGGAAGATACTCAATTTGGTCTGCAATAGGCTTAAGTGTTATGATTGCTATTGGAGAAGAAAGTTTTCAAGAGTTTTTAGATGGTGCAGAGCTTATGGATGAACATTTTAAATCTGCACCGATGTCTGAAAATATGCCAATAATTTTAGGTCTTATTGGAATTTGGCATAGAAATATTTGTGATTATGATACAAGAGCTTTATTACCATATGATCAAAGACTAAGATCTTTTGCAATGTATGTCCAACAGCTTGATATGGAAAGTAATGGAAAAAGAGTTAGTGCACAAGGTGAAGAATTAACTATAAAAACAGGTCCTATTGTTTGGGGTGAACCAGGAACAAACTCACAACACTCATTTTTTCAACTTTTACATCAAGGAACAAATATAGTTCCTTGTGAATTTATGTTAGCTGTTAATAACCATGAAGATGATATGAAAATACATAATGACTTATTAATTGCAAACTGTTTAGCTCAAAGTCAAGCTTTAATGAATGGTCGAAGTTTAGATGAAGTTAAAATTATTTTAAAAGATTCAGGATTAAATAGTGAAGAAATAGAGTTTTTAGCTCCACATAAAGTATTTAAAGGTAATCGTCCTTCTTCTACACTTATGTATAAAAAATTAGATCCAAAAACATTAGGAAAAATAATTGCTTTGTATGAGCATAGAGTTTTTGTTGAAGGTGCAATTTGGGATATAGATTCCTTTGATCAGTGGGGAGTCGAACTTGGAAAAGAGCTTGCAACTAAAATGTTATCTTATCTTAATGATAATAGTAAGAATAAAGATAGTCTTGATTCCTCAAGTGTAGGATTACTTAATACTATTTCTTCTTGGAATGAAGATAAAAAATAAATTTTATAATTAAATATTTGAGCTAAAATGGATGTTTTGATATCAGTTATTTTTATTTTTTCTATTTTAGCTTTTATATTTTTTAAATTTATTAAACCTTTTATTGATAAAAGATATAAATAATTTTCATCTTAACTTCTTAAAATAACTTAGTTTTGACTATTCAGTCAATATAAATAAACTTTTTTATACAATCATTCCTCTTTTTAAGAGAAGATTATACTTTATCAAAAGGAAAATGTATGAGCCTTTTTTTTGTAATACTTTTAAAAGTATTTCCAATTTATATTAACGTTGTTTTAGGTTTTTTATCATCAAAAATATTAAATGTTCAACGAGAGTCCATAGCAACATTGTTAATATATATATTAGGTCCTATTGTTGTATTTTCTGCAACTCTTAGTGTTAAAATAGATTTTGCGGTTGCTATTCTTCCAATATTTTTATTTGCCTTTTGTTCTATTCTTGCTTTTGCATCACTGGCTATTTTCCAAAATTCTTGGAAAGATCCAACAGGAAATATTTTATCTTTTTCTGCAGGAACTGGAAATACAGGATTCTTTGGAATTCCTCTAGCAATAATTCTCTTTCCACCATATCTTGCAGATATTTATATTTTTACAGTTTTAGCATCACTTTTATATGAAAGTACTACAGGCTTTTATGTAACAGCAAAGGGCAATTTTACTGTATCTCAAGCTTTAAAAAAAATGTCTAAACTTCCAATTCTTTATGCTTTTGTTTTAGGAATTGTCTTAAATGTAGCAGGTCTTGAAATACCTCAATCAATTAGTTCTTATACGGGACAATTTAAAGGTGCATATGGAATTTTAGGTATGATGATGCTTGGAATGGGATTAATAGGATTAAAAAGTGAACCTGATAATTTTGATATAAAATTTATTTCAATTACATTTTTCTTAAAGTTTATTTTTTGGCCATTAGCAATATTAGGAGTGATTTACCTAGATAAAGAGTTTATAAATATTTTAAATGATGAATTGTATAAAGTGCTATTTTTATTTGCAATTGTACCCCTTGCAGGAAATACTGTAACATTAGCTGTTTTATTAAATGCAAAACCTGAGAAGGCAAGTTTGGCTGTATTTTTAAGTACAGTAATTTCAGTTATTACAATTCCTCTTTATATATTTTTGTATGGGGGATTTTAATTAGAGTTATTTTTAATAAAAATAGCTAGCCATATTGTGGGATTAGAAGTATAAGTAACTTTGTGCTTCTGATGTGCTTTTATATATAAAGTATCATTTTTTTTTAAATTAAAACTTCTATTATCTTCATATATTAGAGTCGCTTCCCCCTTAATTATAATAATAAACTCATCTTCATCTTGATTATACCAATAATCAGAAGGAGTTTCTTGGCCATATGAAAGAATTCTTTCTATTCTTATGTTTTCATTTTCATTTATAGTTTCAAATATTTCTTCTTTTGAAGAAAAGGGAATATTACTTAATAGATTAAAAACTTCATTCATTTTATATTCTCATCTTTACAATTTTTTATATATTTTATTTTAGCAAAGAATAAATTAGTTTAAATATAGAATTTTTTAAGATAATAAATTAAAAAATAATTAAATACTATTATAAATAGAAGCCAAAAAGATCCTAGATAAATCTTTTTATGCTTTATCTTCAGCAAAAATCTCAAATGATAAACTTTACATTTATCAATAAGCCCATAAAAAGGGCTTTTCCCAAGAAAAGAGAATGAAAACACAATAAATTTTCCAAATTTAAGCGATACTAAAGAAAAAACCCTTGACAAGAGGTAAAAAATCTATTATAATTCCCGTCCAAAAACAGACAACCTATACCAAACGAAAGTTTG
>JBFHGG010000061.1:0-16399 GCA_041583235.1 Halarcobacter sp. | reverse complement strand
TGAAGATGCTGTTGCAGCAAAAGAGAAAGAGTGGCTTGAAAATTCAATTATATATAAACAAACAATTTTAGAAAACATTAAAAATCTTTCATCTTTAAATATAGAAAAAAAGAGTTTAATAAAAATGAAAAAAACTTTTAATAGTTATTTCTCAATTTCTATGAAATTATCTTTATTAATAATTGAATCAAATCCAGATTATACAAAAATAGAACTACTGATTAATCAAATGAAATTATCATTAAAGAAAACAAAAACTATTTTTGAAAATTTTAAAAGAACTCAAAATAATGCTTTTTCAAATACAATTATTATTACAAATGAACGTCAAAATAATATTTTTCAATTAGGATTATATATAGGTATATTTTCATTGATTCTTATTCTTTTAATAACTTTATATTTATCAATTTTGACAAAAAGATCTCTAAAAGAAGTTAATATTTCTTTTAAAAATATTGCAGATGGGAATCCAGATTTTTCAAAAAGATTAAAAGTAAAGAGTAATGATGAAATAGGTGAGCTTTGTAAGCAATTTAATAGGTTTACAAAAAAACTTCAAATAGTTTATAATGAACATGAAGTTGCAAAGAAAGATGCAGAAAGAGCTAGTAAAGTAAAAAGTGAATTTGTTGCAAATATGTCTCATGAAATACGGACTCCTCTAAATGCTATTATTGGTTTTTCCCAACTTTTAAAAACATCAGATATTACATCAAAGCAAAATAGTTATTTAAAATCTATAATAAGTGGAGGAGATACACTTCTTCGTATTGTAAATGATATTCTTGATCTTTCAAAAATAGAATCAGGGAAACTTCAAATAGAAAAACAAAGCTTAAATATAAAAGATATTGCAAAAGATATTAAGATGACATTTGAGCCAAAGATAAAAGAAAAAAACTTAGAATTTATATTAAATATTGAAGAAAATGTTCCAGATTTTCTAATTTTAGATGAAATAAGAGTTAAACAAATTTTATTGAATATAGTTGGAAATGCAATTAAATTTACACATAAAGGTTATATTAAAATAGATATTAAGGCCTCTTTTGAAGAGAATACTTTAAATTATACAAATTTACAAATATCTGTTAGAGATACTGGAATAGGAATAGCAAAAAATCAACAAAAAAAGATATTTGAAAACTTTATCCAACAAGAAGGACAAAGTAATAGGGAATATGGAGGAACAGGCTTAGGTTTATCAATTTGTAAAAAGCTTATTTCAATGATGAACGGAACATTGACATTACACAGTATCCAAGAAAAAGGTTCAACATTTTTAATTACATTAAACAAGATAAAAATCTCTAAAAATCATCAAAAAAAAGTTACTGAGCATGAAGTTTTATTTCTTGCAGATTTTGATGAAGCAAATGTATTATTAGTAGATGACATAGAAGTAAATAGACGTCTTATCAAAAATTTATTTAATCATACAAGGTTAAATTTTCATGAAGCTTCTAATGGAAAAGAAGCAATTGAAATGGCTAAAGAACTAAAGCCAGATTTGATTCTTATGGATTTAAAAATGCCAGTAATGAATGGTTTAGATGCAACAAAAATCATTAAAGAAGACGAGAACTTAAACAAAATTCCAATTATTGCGATTACTGCTTCTTCTAGAGGACAAGAGAATAAAAATATTCAACTATTTGATAGTTATCTTACAAAACCAATAGATTGTAATCTTTTATTAAAAGAATTATCTAACTTTTTGCCACATTTAAAAGTAGAAGAAAAATCAAAAGCAAAATATGAAAAAAATCTATTAGAAGACAAAAAAGAGATTGAAAATCTTTTTAAAAACAACAAAGATGAAGAAATTAAAACTTCTTGGCAAAAAGCTTTAAAAGGTTTCTCTTTTGAAGATACTTTAGAGTTTGTAGAATTATTATCAACTTTTGCAGTAAAACATAAAGAAGAATTATTAAAAGATTTTGCAAATGAATTAAAAGAAAATGTTGAAAACTTTGATATTACAAATATGGAAAAAAATATGAAAAAAATCTCTCTAGTATTAAAAAAGGTATATTAAATGCATGAAAAACAAAAAATACTTATAGTTGATGATAACCCAAGTAATATACAACTTGCAGCAGACACACTAAAAGCACTTAATGTCTCAATTTTATTTGCAACAAATGGGTTTAGGGCATTGGAAATTGTAGAAGAACAAAATATTGATTTAATCTTAATGGATATTAATATGCCTAAAATGGACGGCTTTGAAACTGTAAAAAAAATAAATTTAGATATACCAATTATATTTTTAACGGCACTTAATGATAAAAAAAATATTTTAAATGCATTTAGCTTAGGTGGGGTAGATTATATTTCTAAACCTTTTTTCCCTGAAGAATTAAAAGCAAGAGTTGAAACACAATTGAAACTTGCAAGATTAAATAAAAACTTAGTTAATGAAGTTGAGAAAAAAACTTTTGAATTACAACAGAGTATGTATATAGATCACACAACAAATACTTTTAATACCTCACAATTAAATTTAGATCTTGCAAAGACAAAAAGAGTTGTTGGAGCTATGATTCATATTAAAAGAATCCAACAATATGAAATAGCCTTTGGTTTAGAAAATATAGAAAAAGTACTCTCAAGTTTTATTCGATGGATTAATTCACAAAATGGAATAAAAGTAACCTTATATCATATCACTTACTCGAGTTTTGTATGCTTATTTGATACAAATGATATTAATGAAGTAGAAGAGTGGTCCTTAGATATTTTAAATAAAATTAAACACCAATCTTTTACAATTGTAGATGGTTCTCCAATACATTTATATACCACTATTTCTATAGCAACAGGAAAAGGTAAGCAACTTCTTCAGCATTTAAGAATAGCTCAAATAGAAGCACATAAGAAAAATAAAAATCTTTACTTTTATGAACAAGAGGGAATGGATATAATAAAAGAGCAAACAAAAAATCTTTATTGGGTAGATTTTTTAATTACAAGCATAAAAGAAGATAAACTTGTACCTTTTTTTCAGCCAATTGTTGAAACAAATACAGGAAAAATTATAAAATATGAATGTTTAGCAAGAATAAAAGATGCAGATAAGGTTATATCACCATTCTATTTTATAGAAGCAGCAAAACAACTTGGAATAGTAACAAGGATTACTAGAATTATTATAGAAAAATCTTGTAAAGCAATTGCAAATACAAACATTGGTATTAGTATTAATATAACCAAAGATGATTTAATAGAAGGTTATTTGTCAAAAATGCTTTTGGATCTTATTTGTGAATATAAACTTTCAAAATCACAAATTACATTAGAAGTCTTAGAAGAGATTAGTGTATTTGGAAGTGAAGAAGTAGTAAACGAACTTTTATCTTTAAAAAAAGAAGGTTATAAAATTGCTCTTGATGATTTTGGTAGTGAAAATGCAAGTTTCTCTCGTATGTTAGATTTAAATGTAGATATCATAAAAATTGATGCTATGTTTATAAAAAATATTTCAACTCATAAAAATAGTAGACTAATAGTTGAAGGAATTGTACATTTAGCTAAACTATTTAATTATGAAGTTGTTGCTGAATATGTACACAGTAAAGAAGTTTTAGATATTATAAAATCACTTGGCATCCAATATTCACAAGGTTATTATTTTAGTGAACCTATAGAAAATCCAATCTAGAAATTTATATTTAAAAGTAATTTTATTAAAGAAAAAGCAAAAAATTAAAATATTTTTTTGAATATACCTAATACTAAAACTCTTTTTATTCTCACATCTTAGATGTTTAAGTTCTTCATTATCACTTTCTCTAAACTCTTTACTATATTTACTTTTTCTCATGCTAACCCTTATTCATTTTATTTTATCTCAGAATTGTTAAAGTCTGAGTATGAATTTAGGTTACCATTTCAAACTAGTGTTAGTTTTTCAAAAGCTGTTAAAAGTGAATTTTTTTCCACATCATTTAATTGTTTAAAATATTGAGATTCAATTTTCATAACATCATTTATAGCCTTTGTTGCAATATCTTTTCCTTTTGATGTTATTTGAACTAACTTACTACGCTTATCTCCAGGATTTTCTACTCTTAAAATATACTCTTTTAACTCTAGTTTTTTTAAAAGCTTAGTCATACCTCCAGAAGAAAATACTAAATGCTCATATAATTCTGTAGGAGCTAAAGTTCCTTCATTCTCTTTAGATATAAACAAAGCAAGCAATAAATCAAGTTCACTCTTACTAAGTTCATATTTTTCTTCAAGAAACTTTTTTACCTCTTGCATCATGTTTTTATAATATATATGTAATGGAATAACTATATCAACTGTATCTCTTAAAGATGGAGAAACTATTGTTTTTAACTGTGTTGTTTTTTCTTTGTAATTTGTATTTTTCATAAATGAATTATAACAAAGTAATACTTAAAATTTGTCTTTCTAGAAAGCTATAATTAATCAAAGTGATGTTATATTTCATATATCTTTCTAACATATTCATTATTCATTATTTCTTATTTCTTATACTTAATAACTCTTTATGCTCTTTAATACTAAGTTTAAAAAAATCACTTATATTCTATCTATATAAGTGATAATGTATTATACGAGGATAAAAATGAAACGATTTGCAATAGCTGACCTATGCGAGGATAATAGAAATAAAATTATACAAGTACTTTTGCTTTGATTGACATGTTAAAAAAAGAGGATGGAAAAGGAAAAGTAATAGTTGTTGATGTTACTGAAACTAAAAAGTTCAATATAGCACTTTATGCTCTATGGATTTGTCCTTTAAGAAATTTTGATAAAACAGACTTTAAAAAAGGAATTGACTTAAACTTTGGAAACGTAAATTTTAAAGAAGGTAGTTATATTTATTGTGATGATGATGGAATTATTATAAGTAATAAAGCTCTTATTTAGAGTGATTTAAATCTCATTTATATTACAAAACTCTTAATAAAGAGTTTTGTAATTTTTTGATATATCAAGAAAGCTTTTAAAATATTCAATCCTAAAATTTGTAGAAATCAACATGTAATTTGTATTTTTTTGTATTCAAATAATAAAGATTACTTGATAGAATAAAAATATAAAAATTAGTTTAAAGGATAGAATGCATATGAAATTAACTATTGATGAAAGAGATTATAATATAAATATAGATCCCCAAACTCCATTGCTTTGGGTTTTAAGAGATAATCTAAATCTTACCGGTACAAAATTTGGCTGTGGAGTTGGACAATGTGGTGCATGTACTGTGTTAGTTGATGGTGTAGCAACAAGATCATGTATAACAGAAGTTAGTTCTCTTGCCAATAAAAAAATCACAACAATTGAAACTAAAGAAGATAAAACTGTTCAAAAACTTCAAAAATTCTGGGTCCAAGAAGATGTTGTACAATGTGGTTATTGTCAATCTGGACAAATTATGAATGCTGCAGGATTAGTTAAAGCAAATGCACATCCAAGTGATAATGAAATTCTTAAAGCAATGAATGGGAATATCTGTAGATGTGGAACATATAATAAAATTAAAACGGCTATAAAAGCTGCAACACAGGAGGTGTAAAGTGGAAAGAAGAGATTTTTTAAAAACAACGTCCCTTGCAGCTTCAGCTTTTGTGATTGCTTTTTATATCCCAAGTAAATCAAGAGCATCAAGTACGACACAAAAAGAATCGAGCTTAGAACCAAATGCCTTTGTTGAAATTAATTCAGATAATTCTATTAATTTTATTATGGGGCAAGTTGAAATGGGTCAAGGTACATATACTACTTTAGCTATGTGTATTGCTGAAGAATTAAATGTAAATTGGGAAGAGATTAATTTTAAAGGTGCACAAGTAGCTCCTGTTTATAACCATTTTTATGGTCCTCTTATGATTACAGGCGGTTCAAGTTCAATTGTTGCAAAACAATTAGAAATGAGAAAAATTGGGTCTTCCTTAAATATTATGTTAAAAGAAGCAGCTTCTAAAAAGTGGAAAACAAGAGTTTATGATATAGAAACAAAAGATTCAAAAGTAATAAATAAGAGAACAAAAGAGGAGTTTACTTTTGGAGAACTTGTATCTTCTTTATCTTCAATAAAAGTTCCAAAAGATCCTAAAATAAAAGATTTAAAAGATTGTAAAATTATAGGAAAACCTCAGTCTAGACATCCTAAAGAAGCTTGGGCAAAAGTTAGTGGAAATGCAGACTTTGGATTAGATATAAGAGTTGATGGCTTAAAATATGCTGCTGTTTTACATCCTACAGTTTTTGGAGCAAAAGTTAAAAGTTTTGACGCAAGCAAGGCCCAAAAGAGGGCTGGAGTTATAAAAGTAAAACAAATTCCATCAGGAATAGCTGTAATTGCAGATTCATGGTATCTTGCAAAAGAAGCTTTAAATGATATAACAGTTGAATGGGACTTAGGTGAGTTCGCAAAAATAAGCACAGCTGATATGGATAAAGAGTATGAAGAAGCAATGAAAAAAGAGGGTGCTTCTATGAGAAAAGATGGAGATTCTGTAAAAGCATTTAAAGAAGCTTCAAATGTAATTGAATTAGATTATGATTTCCCATTTTTAGCCCATGCAGCTATGGAGCCTTTAAGTTTTGCCGCATTGCATAAAGATGATAAAGCAACTTTATGGTCAAGTGCTCAATCACAAACTTTAGCCTTTGGTGCAAGCTTAAAAGTTCTTGGAGTAGAAGCTTCCAATATTACTTATAATACTCCTTATTTAGGTGGAGCATTTGGAAGGAGAGGTGCTATTAATCTTGACTTCGTATTAGATGGACTTTATGTAGCTAAAGATGAAGGATATGCAATTCTTACACTTTGGACTAGAGAAGATGATATTAAACTTGGAAACTATAGACCTAAATATAAAAATAAAGTTAAATTAGCTTTAGATGAACATGGGGATATTACTGCTTTTGATGCAAAGGTTGCTAGTCAATCTATTTTTAAAGGTTCTCCTTTTTCAATGTTATATAAAGATGGAGTTGATGGTGCACAAAAAGAGGGATTAGCAAGTCATGCTTATGATATTGAAAATCATGATATGCAAGCTTATACTATGGAATCTCCAATCCCAGTTCTTTGGTGGAGATCTGTAGGACACACACAATCAGCACCTACCGTTGAGTGTAGTATAGATCAAGCGGCATATTTAGCAAAAAAAGATCCAATAGAGTATAGAAAATCAATGCTAAGTAATGAAAGATTTATAAATTTACTTGATGATGTTGCGTTAAAAGCAGATTGGAAAAATAGAAAAAAAGAGAAAAATGTTGGATATGGTGTTGCTATCGTTGAATCCTTTGGAAGTATATGTGCTCAAATAGCAAAAGTAAGAGTTAGTAAAAATGATTTTAAAGTAGAAAAAGTTTGGTGTTCTATTGATTGTGGCTTTGCTTTTAATCCACAAAATGTTGAAAACCAAATGATTAGTTCTATTAATTATGGAATAGCAACTTTATTAAGCAGTGAAATTACTATTAAAGATGGTGCTGCAGTTCAAAGTAACTTCTATGATTATACTGTTACAAGAATTTCTGATACGCCTGATATTGAAGTTAGTATTATAAATTCTGCTGAGAAAATAGGGGGTATTGGCGAGCCTGGAACTCCTCCTATTTTAGCTGCAGTTCCAAATGCAATCTTTGATGCAACAGGAAAATTATATACTTCAATGCCAATAAAAATGGGATAAGTTATGTTTTCTAATAAAGAGTATTTGAAATTTATTGAAAATAGTAGAAAAAGAGGTTTAGATATTGTAGGAGCAAGTGTTGTTGAAACACTTGGTTCTACATATGCAAAACCTGGTAATATGATACTTATAAATTCAAAAGAAGAGTTTGTAGGTGTTTTAGGAAGTCCTTCTTTACATAATAAGATTTTAGAATTAGGAAAAAAAAGTTTACAATCAAAAAAATCTGCTTATTTTGAAAATACTCCAAGTGATAAAAACTCAGGACATGGAATTAGTAGATATTTAATTCAAGCTTTTTTTCATAGTGAAAATTATAATGCCCTAGGTTTTGCCTTAGAAAATCTTGGAAAGAGTTTATTACGTAATATTAAAGATGATAGTTTTGAAATTTCAAATTTTAAAAGTGAAACAAAATTGGAAAATAATCTATTTTATCAAAGCATTGAAAAACCTTATTCTTTATTAATTTTTGGTTCAGGGGCACATGTAACATCATTAATTGAAATGTCTGATTTAATGGGTTGGGAAAACACTGTTATTGATTTAAATATAAAAGAAGAGTCGGTCTTAAAAGCTGATAAGTTAATAAAATTAGATAATCTTGAAGATATTTTAGAAAAAGATTTAAGCTCTTATAATGCTTCTGTTATTTTAAGTCACTCTCCCAAAACTGATGATATCTATTTAAAAGCATTGTTAGCTTCTAAAGTAGAATATATCGGCATCTTAGGAAATAAAAAAAATATGCAAAAAAAAGTAGAAGAGTTTAATCTTCAAGAAGATAAAAGATTTTTTGCACCTGTTGGTTTTGATATTGGTGCTAAGACACATCAATCAATTGCTCTTTCAATATGTGCACAAATAGAAGCTAGAAAAAATGGAAAAATCTAATAATCTTGCTGTTTTAATCTTAGCAGCTGGAACTTCTTCTCGCTTAGGTAAAGCTAAGCAATTAATCAAATATAAAAATGAGACACTAATAAGAAGAGCAATAAAGAGTGCTCTTTCTTTTTGCCCTAATGTAAATCTTGTTTTAGGACATAAAAACAATGAAATAAGAGCTGAAATAAAAGAGTTTCCTGTAAAAATATTAATTAATGAAAATTTTCAAGATGGCATGGGTTCTTCTCTTTCTTATGGAATATCAAAGTTAGATAAGTTTGATAAGGTATTAGTTCTCTTATGTGATCAACCCTTTATTCCACTTAGCCATTATAAAGAATTACTTCAAAAGTCTAATAGAAACGAAGATACAATTGTATGTTCAAAATATCAAGAAAAACTTGCAGTTCCTTCAATATTTCCTAAAAAATATTATAAAGATTTAGAAAAACTAGAAGGTGATAAGGGTGCTAGAAAACTCTTAAAAGAAAATCCTTTGGAATTTGTAAGTTTAGATAATAAATATTCAATAGATATTGATACAAAAGAAGACTTAGATAAATTAAAATAAAGTCCTAAAAAATAGGGCTTTAAATAGAAATATTTAAAAAAATTATAAAAAGTCTTGACATTAGTTTGATATCAAACTATAATTCTAATGCAAATAAAGTTTGATATCAAACTAAATTAAAAGGAAATAAAAATGATTAAATTTTTAAATAGAAAAACTGTGTTTACTTCAATATTAGCTCTTTCAATATTTTCAGGATGTGCAATAAATCAAGATCTTGCAAAAGTAAATGAAAAGTCAAATAAAACAAAAGTTGTTGAGTTATTAGAATCAATTGAAAATGGGCATAGAAAACCAGCAGGATACATAAATGCAAATAAATATATTCAACATAACTTGAGCGTTAAAGATGGAATAGCTGGATTTGCTGAAGTATTAGCAATGTTACCTAAAGGAAGTACAAAAGCTAGAGTAATTAGAGTTTTTCAAGATGGATCTTTTGTATTTACTCACACAGATTATAATTTTTTTGGACCAAAAGTAGGTTTTGATATTTTCAGATTTGAAAATGGAAAAATTGTAGAGCATTGGGATAACTTACAAGAAAAAGTAGAAAAAACAGTAAGTGGAAGAACTCAAATAGATGGACCAACAAAAATTATAGATTTAGATAAAACACAAGAGAATAAAACCTTAGTTAAAAATTTTATTGATGATGTATTATTTGGGAAAAATCCAAATAAAATTACAGAATATATTTCAACAAAAAAATATCATCAACATAATATTGCTATTAAAGATGGGCTAAGTGGTTTAGATGAAGCAATTAAATACTTAGTTTCTAAAAATGATATGTTTGCTTATAAAAAAGTACATAAACTATTAGCTGAGGGTAACTTTGTATTATCTGCAAGTGAAGGCGAATGGCATGGAAAAGCTCACTCTTTTTATGACTTATTTAGAATTGAAAATGGAAAAATAGTTGAACACTGGGATACTATTGAAGAAATCCCATCTGATGATACCTGGGCGAATAGAAATGGAAAGTTTTAATCAGCAAATAAATATATTGCAGGAGTAGAAATATGAAAAAGAAAAGAGTAGTAGTAAGATGTTAGATGAGTGAAAAAGTTTTGGCCAGATTATGAGTTTGAATATACTCATTTTCTTTCTGAATTTATAACAAGAATGAAAGATGAATCAGGTGCTGAGGTTACAGTAAAACAAGGAAAAGAGACAGATAGAGAAAGATGGGGAATTAATCATGTGATTTATGTCCTTGGTAAGTTAGCTTCTTTTACTAATGAAACTCTTAGCGCAAGTGAACTTTATCCTGAATTTATTTGTAAAAGACCTGAAGAAGTAATTGCTGATAAAAACTTTGTTTTTGAAAAATAAAACTTTTTACTTGAAAATTTTGCGTAGTTTAGAAAATGGTGCATCTAAGTGTATAAAAGAAGCTAGAACATATAAAATAAAGCAAGAACACTTTATATCTTGATAAAATTTAATAAAAGTTATACTATTAAAAGAGAGATAAACAAAAGTAAAACTAGGGTTTTTGATGAGGATATTAAAATAGAACTAAATGATTTACTAAAGAAATAATGGTTATCATTTGACTAATAAATAGTAGGATATAAAACTAATGACAAAAACAAATATAAATGCAATTATTTCAACAATAGCAAATATTCATAATAGTGCAAATAAACTTATAGTTGAAGAGTTAAAAAAACACAAACTTTTAGGACTTGCTCCTTCTCATGGGGATATATTAATACTTTTATACCGTTTTAAGAGTGGTGTTCCTATGAACAAAATTACAGAATCTATAAATAAAGATAAATCTACAGTAACGTCTTTAGTAAATAAATTAGAAAAAATGGAACTTATTGAAAAGTATAAAAATGAATTTGATAGTAGAAGTACTATGGTTAAACTTACTCAAAAAGGCTTTGATACAAAAACTATTGTTTTAGGTGAAATATCAAACAAATTATTAAATAAAACCTATAAAGACTTTTCAAAAGAAGAAAAAGAATTGCTTACAAGCTTATTGGAAAGAATAAAAAATAATTTTATTTAAATAACATGACTTGCAAAAATAAAAATTAGGAGGGGGATGCGGACAAAAAGTTGGACCAGTTTTTAAGCTACTAGTCCAAGACTTCGTCTGTACTCCATAGGACTCATATATCCTAATGTTTTTTTAATTCGTATTTTATTATACAATGTAGTCATTTAATATATTTATAAAATCAGAGAGAATAGAGTTTGACTTCAATGAAGTTTTAGAACAATTTAAAAATGGTAAAAACCTTACAGGTAAAGATGGACTTTTAGCTCCACTTATCAAACAACTAACAGAAGCTGCACTTGAAGCAGAAGTAGAATCACATATTGCTAAGGATGTATTATCTGGTAATAAAAATAGAAGAAATGGTGTAAATAAAAAAACTATAAAAGGTTTATCTGATGGAAGTTTTGAGCTTGAGACTCCACGAGATAGAAATGGAACCTTTGAACCCAAAATAGTAAAAAAACATCAAACTACAATTTCAAATGAAATAGAAGAGAAAATACTTTCAATGTATGGACTTGGAATGGGTTATACAGATATAACATCTCATATTGAAGAGATATATCAAGTATCAATTTCGACTGGTTATCAGTTTTAACTGATCTAAATAACAGAGGAATGAAAAGATATACTTATAGCTTCAGTTGATGGTTTAAAAGGCTTTCCAGAAGCAATAAAAGCAATATTTTCAAAAATTGAAGTACAACTATGTATTATTCATCAGATTAGAAATTCTATTAGATATGTAGCTTCTAAGAATCATAAAGAATTTATGAAAGATTTCTTGTGCTTGCACTCTCTTTGAGAAAACCAGTTTATAAAGCTGTATCAAAAGAAGTTGCTGAAGAAGAGTTAAAAAAACTTGATGAGAAATGGGGAAAACTTTATCCTATAGTTTTACAATCTTGGAAAAATAAATGGGAGAATTTATCTGTTTATTTTAAGTATCAACCAGAGATTAGAAAAGTGATATATACAACAAATATAATTGAATCTGTATATAGACAATTTAGGAAACTTACAAAAACAAAAGGTGCATTTCCAAATGAAAATTCACTTTTAAAATTACTTTATATGGGAATCCAAAATGCTACAAAAAAATGGAATATGCCAATGTGGAATTGGAATCTAACCCTCTCTCAATTGGCTATATTTTCGAGGGTAGATTGGATGATGAACTTAAAATTTAAGTTTAGGTGTGATAGGATTTCTCCTATCAGAATTACTTTGACACGAAATATTTAACGGTCTCATTCTGCTTTGCACTTTTTTTAATCTAAATTTTAAGATATAAGTTAAATGATTGTTTCAATATCAACAAGTTCAATTTGAGAACAATCTTTTTTTAATAGTTTTCTTGAATTAGCATCATCTTCTGCTAAGGTTATTAAATCTGCAAAATCGTCCTTACTAACTTCAAATTGGTATAACTCTTTAATAGTCTCAATTTTTATATTACAGTCATTGTTTTTTGTAAAAAGTTCAGTATTTCTAATGCCTTTTGCAAATTCATTTTTTATAGCTTTTGAAATTTTTTCATTTGAAAGCAATTTATCAATTGTAATCTCTAAATTAAAATCATTTTTACATAATATTTTATATGTTACCATTATTTTACCATCCATTTATATTCCTTTTTTTCTTAGATATTTATTTTTTTAATAGTAACTAAATAAAAATGAAAAGTTTAAAAATATTACAAATTGCAAATATTTGATTTTGAAATCACTATTTATTTATTATAATACTTACAATTTTAAAGGGACTAGTTTCATTTGATTTTGCAATTGCCATAATACTTTTATTATCTAAAATTGTTATATTTTGAGTTTTAAGTTTACTTATAGCCTCATTATAATTTCCATTTAGTAATTTGAAGGAGTCTGTAAGTGGAGCATTAAGCACTTTTTCCATTAATAATCCTTTAGGATTAGTTTTATTATTTAAATTTTGAGAAATGAATATCCCACTTATAATAGCAACTATTATTGAAGCACTAACAAATATTTTTTTTGAAAAATAATTTTTCATACTTTTCCAATTCATAATTACATGGGAAAGTGCAGCTGCTACAAATACTAATCCAAGTATTTCATGTAATTGTTTTACCGAACTATCAAAAAAGTGAAAATACATCATTATTCCACTTATTCCAATTACCAAAAAAATTGTTGTTGTAAAAGATGTTGCAATATCTCTTATAGTTCCTTTTTTCATCTAACGTCCTTTGTTTGTTTTATAATGAAATTATATTATATAAAAATAACAGAACTTAAACTTCACATTAATAAAATCTTAACAAGATTAGAACTTTTTCTTTTTTATATATTTTTAATATAATAAAAAATTAAAAAATTTGATTTAGGAAAATATTATGAATATAGTAATTATAGGGGCTGGGGGAATAGGAGCATTTTATGGAATGATTTTACATAAAATTGTTTCTAATGTAATGTTTATTGCAAGAGGAGAAAATCTAAAGTATTTAAAGAAGAATAAGATGAAAGTAAGTTATGGAGACTCTATTTTTGAAGATAAAATAGATACATACTCCATAGATGAATTTACACAAACTTTTAGTCCTTTAAACATTGATGCAATAATTATAGCTACAAAAGCTATGAGCACAGAAGAAATTTCAAGAAAACTAGGATTTTGGACAAAAAATGCTAAAAAGATTCCTTATTATATTTCCCTTCAAAATGGTGTTGAGAATGAAGATATAATGGAGAAGTATTATAATAAAGATTATGTAATAGGGGGACTTACTAGACTTATTGTATCTCATACAGTTTCTTTAGGACATGTTCATTGTGAAGGGGAAGTTCAAACTCTAATAGGTGCTATAAATAGAAATAAAGAAAATAGTAAATTTTTAGAAAAATTAAAAATGATTTTAGATAAGACAAAAACTACTACTTTTATTTGCGAAGATATAAGAACTGAGTTATGGAATAAATTAATTATTAATAATGGAGTAAATGCAATTTGTGCTTTAGTAGAAGAAGAATCAGGTCCTTTACTTAAAAATGAAAAAACTGCAAAACTAATTTATGGTCTTATGAGTGAAGCTGCAAAAGCTTCAAATGCCGTTGGTGTGAATTTAAGTCAAGAAGATGCTAATAAAATGTTTGAATTAATGAAAAAATTTCAATCAGTTAAGCCATCAATGTGGGTTGATAAAGAGAATAATAGAGCCTTAGAACTTGATGATATTTGTGGAGTTGTTATTAGAAATTGTGAAAAACTTGGAATTGATGCCCCTTATACAAGAACAATTTCTACTTTACTTGAATTTACTTATATTCAAAAATAAATTTTAAGTATTAATTTTTTATGAACATATAAGAACTTTTCAAATAATTGGCTTTGTGTAATTGTGAACTTAAGTCTTAATCTTAAAGAGCTTGGCATATTTATGTTAGGCTCTTAGGTAATTCTACTTTTTTATAATGTATTCAAAAATATCAACTGTTTTTGGGAATAAATTTATAACCAACACCCCGAATATTTACAATCATTCCATTTTTTAATTTCTTTTGTAGTTTATGAATCATACTTCTCATAGAAACAGCCTCCATCTCTTTATTATCCCAAACATATTCATGTATCATTTGAGTACTTACTGTTTTATGAAGATTATTAATAAATAGAGTTAAAAGTAGTTTCTCTTTTTGTGTTAATATTATTTCATACTCATGTTTATATAAAGTTTGATCTTGCATATGAAAATTAAATCCAAAGCCTAAATCAATAATATCCTTGTCAATATCATTTTTTAAAATAGTTTTTATATGATATTTTATATGTAAAATTAACTCTTCAAGTTCAAAGGGTTTTTTCAAATAATCATTACAACCATAATCATATGCTTTTGAAATATTATCAATATCTAGTTCCGCACTAACCATAATAACTGGCAAATTTTTATGGACTTTTCTAATCTCTTTTAAGACCTCATGCCCATCAAAACCAGGTACATTTATATCAAGAATATATAAATCATATTGATTATTTAAAATATTTGTCATTGCTTCATAACCATCTTTTACACTTGTTACAAAAAAACCTCTATCTTCTAAGGCACTTGTAATTAGTCTATTTAATGAATAATCATCTTCGAGTAAAAATATTTTCATAATAGTTTTTTTGTAATTGAATTAATATCAAAAATAAAATTTGTACCAATTCCTTTTTTTGTTTTGATTTCAATATTTATTTTATATTTATCACAAATTTCTTTGACAATATTCAAACCAAGCCCAAGTCCCATCTTTTTATTTGATTGTTGATAATATTCTTCAAATATTAAATCTTCATTTTCTATTCCAATTCCAAAATCTTCAATAGATATAATTGTCTTTTTATCTTCTATTCCAAAAAATATTATAATTTCAGAATTCTCATTTGAATACTTTATTGCATTACTAATAGTATTATCAATTATTCTTTCAAGCTCATATTTATTTATTAGAACTTCAATTTCTTCATTGTATTCTATATTAATATGAATATCTTTTGTATTTGCTAATTCATCAAAAAACATAACTCTAGAAGAGATGAAATTTAAAAGATTTACTTTCGTAATTTTATATTCACGGTTCTCTTTTTTTATTTTATATGATAAATCTCCATAAATTGAAGAGAGAGTTTTAGTAGAAGCTTTTATTGCTTCAATTTCTTTTGAAGGTCCATTTTGTTTTTCTAATAATTGGGTGTTTAATGAGATAATTGAAACAGGAGTATTCATATCATGCATAATCTTTTTTACAAATAAGTCTTGTTGCATAAGAAGATTTTTAATAAGTTGCTTGCTTTTATAAATATCTACTTGTGTTTTAACTCTTGCTTGAATCTCTTTTGCTTCAAAAGGTTTGGTAATATAATCAACTCCACCTTCTTCGAAGGCTTTTATTTTATCTTCAATATTATCTAAAGCAGATATAAAAATAATAGGAACCTCTTTTAATTCTTTCTCTTTTTTTAATAATCTACAAAGTTCATAACCGTCGATATCTGGCATTTTTATATCTAAAAGTATTAAATCAGGAGTATTTAATTTAGCAGCTTTTAAAGCCATCATTGCATTTGGTGTTGCTCTAATATCATACTCTTCACATTTTAATATTTTATCAAGATATTGAAGGTTTTCGTATTTATCATCAACTATTAAGATAGTATATTTTTTATTCATTTTTCTTTTCATTTGCCATCTGATTTTTGATA
>JBFHGG010000060.1:0-16413 GCA_041583235.1 Halarcobacter sp. | reverse complement strand
CATCACATGTTATTGATACCTTAGTAACAGAAGCAGAACCTCCTGCAAGTATATATAATATACCTGATAGATATAACAAAGATACTTTAAGAGTTTTGCTTGTAAATACTAAAAAGTATTATGTATATTGGGAAATAAGTGATAAAACTTTAGAAAAAAATAATATAAACTTATCACAAGAAGAATTGTTTTTTAAAGTAAATGATGAAAGCGGAAATGAATTATTTGAATTCTCTTCTTCTTTTGCTTTAGGTGAGCATTTTATTAAACTTCAATTTGAGAATATGAAAATCAATGTTATTGTTGGAAAGAAAATAGAGAATAAGTTTGAAGAAATATTTAATTCAAATAAAGTACATACTTTCTCATCACAAATAAACTTACCTACAGAAGAAGATGAACTTTGGGCGAAAAGAAATCTATCTTGGACAGAAATCGTACGTTCAACTATGAAAGAGGCTGTACTGGGTACTTCTTCTGCAGAGCAAGTAAAAGAGTTAGAAAGATTAAAACATTTTACACTTGTGGATGAAGAGAAATTAAGTTCATCATCACTTCATAAAGAGAGTCAAAAAGGAATAAATAATGGTTAAAGGATACTGGGTACCAGTTTTACATTCTCATTTACCTTTTGTAAAACATCCAAAATACGAAAACTTCCTAGAAGAACATTGGCTATTTGAAGCAATTACAGAGTGTTATATTCCTCTTTTAAAAAGATTAAAAGGCTTAGAGGAGGAAGGTGTTGATTTCAGATTAACAATTTCAATGACTCCACCTTTAGCTGAAATGTTAGATGACAATCACTTAATGGGAAAATACCAAAGATATTTAGATAAGCAAATAGAACTTGGAAATAAAGAGATTGAAAGAACAAAAGGTGATGAGCATTTTCATCCTTTAGCTATTTTTTATAGAGACATCTTTATTGAATCAAAAGAGTTTTTTAATGGTTTTTTAGAAGGTAATGTTTTAAAAGGTTATAAATATTTCTATGATAAAGGAATATTAGAAGTTATTACTTGTGGAGCTACACATGGATTTTTACCTATTTTAAGTGTAAATGTGCAAGCAGTAAGAACACAAATTGAAATAGCAGTTCAGGCACATAAAAAACACTTTGGACGAGCTCCAAAAGGAATTTGGCTTCCTGAATGTGCATATTATGATGGCTTAGATGAAATTTTAAATGAAAAAGGAATTAAGTTTTTTATAGTTGATTCTCATGCTTTAACATATGGACGACCTACTGCATTAAATGGAGTTTATACTCCAACATATACGCCTTCAAATGTAGCTGCATTTGGTAGAGATGCTCTATCTTCAAAACAAGTTTGGAGCTCTAAAGAGGGATATCCTGGAGATGTTAATTATAGAGATTTCTATAGAGATATTGGATATGACTTAGATTTTGATTATATTAAACCTTATATTAACCCAGATGGATATAGAGTATTTACAGGTTATAAATATCATAAAATAACAGGTGAAACTGATTACAAAGAGGCTTATAATCCAGCAATTGCAAAAGAGATTACAAAAAGTCATGCTGCAAACTTCCATTTCCATAGAGAAAAACAAATGGAACATTTAGGCTCATTAATGGATAGAACTCCTATGGTAGTATCTCCTTATGATGCAGAGTTATTTGGACATTGGTGGTTTGAAGGTCCGGAATTCTTATGTAATATGTTTAGAGAAATTCATAAACATGGAGTTCTAAAAACTATAACACCTCTTGAATATTTAAATATGTATCCAACTAATCAAGTAGTAAATCCTAATCCTTCATCTTGGGGAGACAAAGGTTATTATGATGTTTGGTTAAATGAAGGTAATGCTTGGATTTATAGACATTTGCATGAAATGGCAGATGTTATGCAAGATTATGCGCAAAAGCATTTCCATACAGATGATTCAAATATTTCAAGAGTTTTAACACAAATGCTAAGAGAGCTTCTTTTAGGTCAAAGTAGTGATTGGGCATTCTTAATGACTACTGCCACTGCTACTGAATATAGTGTAAATAGAACGAAAGAGCATATATCAAATTTTAATGAATTAAAGGGTATGATAGACTACAACAACATCGATTTTGAAAAGTTAGGAGAGTTCGAAAAAAAGAATTCTATCTTTAATTTTATCGATTTTAGAGTGTTTATAACAAGTTAAGGTGAGTTAAATGATAGCTGTTTTCAATGCAATAACAAATATTGCAGAAGATATTGAAAAAAATGTATTTGTAGATTGTGATAGATTTATTTCAAGTGGATTAAGTGATAAAGAGAAAAATGAACAAGCTCGAGCATATTGTTCGAAAGTTATAGAAAGAGAGTTTAAAAGAGTAAAATCAATAAATTCATTTATTGGTAGACAACATAAAAATGAAAAAATCCATAATAAAAATGGAAAATATAAAATATCTTATGTTGCAATAGATAATGTTGATTTACTTGATGTAAACTTCTCCTTAGGTTCAATTTTTGGAATTTATGAAAACGAAATGGATGCATTTCATTTAACAGCTGCCATTTATATTACATATGGACCAACATTCCAATTAGTATTTGCTTCCAAATCTGAAGGAGTAATTTATTTCTCTTTTGAAGATGGTGAATTTATAGAACAAGATCCCTTATCACTAGAAGATAGTGGAAAAATCAATTCAACAGGGGGATTAGCTTCTGAATGGAGTGATGAACATAGAGAATTACTTGATAGTTTCTTTAATAAAGGTTATAGATTAAGATTCTCTGATTCCTTATCTTTAGATACACATCAGATTTTATTTAAAAGAGGTGGACTTTATTCATCTCCTATTACAGAATCTTTTCCTAATGGAAAATTAGATGTTATTTTTGAAGCTTTCCCTATTTCTTATATAATTGAACAAGCAGGTGGTAGAGCTATTAATGACAAGGGTCGGATTTTAGATATGACAAATGTTAAAATTGATCAAAAAACACCAATATACTTTGGTTCAAAAAAAGAGATTCAAATAGTAGAAGATAGTTTCTCAAAAAAATAGTCTCTTTATAAATAAAAAAAAAGTAGTTGAAATTAAATTTCAACTACTTTTTTTAGACTCCCTTATAAAACTAGAAACCTCATCAAGGCATTTTTCATACTTCTTTTTATTATCAATTATTTCAAAACTACAAGTTGTCATAGAGTATATTTCATAAGTAAAAATAGACCCATATAAATCTCTTAACATAGATATAATAATTTTAGGTGAAATATGATGACTAAGATTTGTTCCTTTTATATCTTCATCTAAACTACAAGATAAAGTATAGTGTAAAGATGTAGAATAAGAAGCATCAATAAATATAATCTCTTCTGCTTCTAAAAGTTCCAAGCATAATTCAGGAGTTAATTGAAAAACACAAATTAACTTTGTATCTTTTAATGTATATTTTTGAAGTTGATTTATAACATCAACTCCAAAAGCATCTTCTCCCCTTAATGTATTTCCATAACCAATAATTATTCTCATATATTAAAAAACTTTAACTTCTATCTAAAACTTCTATAATATTTTTATTAGAATCTCGAATCTCAATTTTAGATGATACAGTTCCTAAAGCATGAGTAGAACAGCTTAAACATGGATCAAAGGCTCTAATAACAGCTTCTACTCTGTTTAATGCTCCATCTTTAATATCATTCCCATCTACAAAGGCTTGAGCTACTTGCTTAACTCCTGCATTCATAGCAAGATTATTATTTCCTGTTGCAATAATTAAATTAACGCCTGTAATAATTCCTGTGTCTGTTACTTCATAATCATGAAATAACGTTCCTCTTGGAGCTTCAGAACATCCAACTCCCCTTCCTCTATTTATATTGGCATGGGCTCTTACTTGCGCTTCTAGAGTTTGGGGTTCTTTTAGAAGTTGTTCAACTCTTTCAATTCCATAAATGATTTCAATAAGTCTTGCATAGTGATAATAAAAAGAGTTTAATACAGGCTTTCCATTATTAAGATTTTTAAATTTTTCAAAAGCTTCATCTGCAAGAGGAGTTCCACATGCATTAGCAATATTTAATCTTGCTAATGGCCCAACTCTATACATCCCTTCAGGATATCCAAGAGGCTTATAATAAGGAGATTTTAAATAAGAGTCTTCTTCAACAGCCTCTCCTATATAATCTTTATAAAATCTTGGATCAATCCCATCTTCTAAGATTTTTCCTTCACTATCCATAAATCTTAAAAAACCATCATAATGCTCCAAGTTTCCTTTTTTATTTACAAGTCCCATAAATAAAGAAGGGAAATTAGCAAAAGTTTCAATCTCTTTTTGAAATTTATGTAAATTATCTGTGTAATACTTTAAAGCTTTTTGTGCAATTTCTAAAGCTTCAGGAATTTGAGATAAAATAGTTTCTTTTGTTTCTTCACTAATCTCATGACTAACACCACCTGGGACTATCCATGTAGGGTGAATTCTTTTACCCCCTAAGGTTTCAATAATCTTTTGTCCAAAAGCTCTTAATTTAATTCCCTCTTTTGCCATTTCAGGATGTGTTTGCATCATTTTGAAAATGTTTCTATCTTCTGGTGCTGCATCAAAACCATATATAAAATCGGGAGAACTTAAATGATAAAAATTAAGGGCATGGGATTGAATAATTTGACCTAAGTTTATAATTCTTCTTAAATTTCTTCCTGCTTTTGGAGGTCTTACAGCTAGTAAATTATCACAAGCTTTTGAAGAAGATATTGCATGACTTACAGGACAAATACCACAAGTTCTTGCAGTTAATGCTGGCATTTCAGTATAAGGTCTTCCTTCGCAAATTTTTTCAAAACCTCTATATTGAGTTACATGGATTCTTGCATCTTCTACATTTTTATTTTCATCCAAATCAATTGTGATTTTAGCATGTCCTTCGATTCTTGTTACGGGACTAATTACTATTTTTTCTTTATTACTCATTCTTTATCCTTATAAGCCAAATCTTGTATATTTACTAACATCAACTTCAACCCCATCAATTAAACCTTTTAATACAGCATATATTGCATCAGCAGGTGTAGGACAACCCGGAACAAAATAGTCAATATCAATTGCTTCATTTAAAGGTATAACTTTATCTAAAAGTTTTGGAATGATTTTATCTGGATATTTCCCTTTATTAAAATCCGCCAAGTCAAAATAGCCTCTTTCTAAAACAGCATTTGTTCCTGCAAGGTTTTTTAAAGAAGAAACATTTCCTGTAATAGCACAATCTCCTAAGGCTAAAATCTTTTTAGAGTTCTTTCTAATAGTTTGAATAATTTTCAAATCATGGTCTGTACTTAATGCACCTTCAACAATAAACAAATCAATATCATTAGGAATCTCTTTTGCATCAACATAAGGAGAATAAACAATATCCATATATTGAGCTAATTCTACAATTCTTTCATCCATATCAAGAAAAGACATATGACATCCTGAACATCCATCTAACCATACTGTAGCTACTTTGAGCTTTTCAATTTTAGTGTTTTCAGTGCTCATCTATTTTTCCTTATTTGAATTAAATTAGTTACAATATTTTTCTTTTTAACCATTTCTGTTGCACTTACACCTTTTT
This sequence comes from Halarcobacter sp., assembly GCA_041583235.1. Classification (GTDB taxonomy): domain Bacteria; phylum Campylobacterota; class Campylobacteria; order Campylobacterales; family Arcobacteraceae; genus Halarcobacter. The sequence goes on along the minus strand of JBFHGG010000060.1, from coordinate 10,824 downwards.
CAAATAAAGCTCCTGTTGGACAAACTTGTACACATTTTCCACAAGATGTACAGCTTTCACTTTCAGCCCAAGGTTCACCCATATCATGAATAATTCTTGCATCGATTCCACGTCCAGCTATATCTAAAGCATGGGCTCCTTCAACTTCATCACAAACACGAACACATCTAGTACATAAAATACATCTATTTGGGTCATATACATAATCTTTATGGGAAGCATCAATATCAAAATGTTTATGAATATAAGGAACATGAGAATGCTCAAGCTTAAGCTCAATTGCTTGATTTTGAAGTTCACAATTTCCATTTGAAACACAAACACTACAAGTATGAGTACGCTCTGCAAATATCATAGATAAAATCATTTTTCTATGAGACTCTAATTTTGCTGAATTAGTTATTACTTCCATTCCTTCTTTGATTTTTGAAGTACATGCAGGGATTAATTTATTATTACCCTTTACTTCAACCAAACACATTCTACAAGCACCAACACAAGATAAACCTTCTAAATAACATAAGGTAGGAATCTCTATATCATGCTCCTTCGCAACTTCAAGAATAGTAGAATCTGATTTAGCTGTTACATCTACATCATTGATTTTAAAGGTTTTAACCCTTACTTTATCTTTAAGCATCTTTTATTCCTTCTAGATATTCATTTTCAAAATATTTTATTGTACTTAAGACAGGATTTGGTGCAGTTTGTCCTAAGCCACAAAGTGAAGAGTCTTTTACCACATCACATAAACTTTTTAATAATTCAAAATCACTATTACTTGCTTCTTTATTAATAAATTTATCAAGTAAAGAAGTTAATTCTACAGTTCCAACTCTACATGGTACACATTTTCCACAAGATTCACTTTGACAAAATTCCATAAAGAAACGTGCTACTTCAACCATATTTGAAGTATCGTCCATTACAATTAAGCCACCACTTCCCATAATAGAACCAATCTCTTTTAAAGATTCATAATCAACTGAAACATCTAGTAATTCATCAGGAATACATCCTCCACTAGGACCTCCTGTTTGAACAGCTTTTAATGTTTTTCCTTCAGGTAAACCTCCACCTACTTCAAAAATAAGCTCTCTTAAACTCATTCCCATAGGAACTTCAACTAAACCTGTGTTTTTTATATGACCTGTTAAAGCAAATACTTTAGTCCCGGTAGATTTACTTGTTCCAATCTTACTATACCACTCTCCACCATTTCTTATAATTGGAGCAATATTTGCAAAGGTTTCTACATTATTTAAAACTGTAGGAGATTTCCATAGTCCATAATCACTTAAATGAGGAGGCTTTTGTCTAGGGTTTCCACGATTACCCTCAATTGAAGTTACTAAAGCTGTTGCTTCTCCACATACAAAAGCACCTCCTCCTAGTCTTACTTCTAAATCAAAAGAAAAACCACTATCAGCAATTTGACTTCCTAAGATTCCTTTTCTTCTTGCTTGTTTAATTGCTTTATTCAGTTTTTGAACTGCAATTGGATACTCAGCTCTTACATAAATATACCCTTTTGTAGCTCCACATGCAAAGCCAGCTAAGGCCATTCCTTCAATAATTTTATGAGGATCTGCTTCCATAATAGCTCTATCCATAAAAGCCCCTGGATCACCCTCATCCCCATTACATACAATATATTTTTGAACTGCATCAACCTTTGAAACAGATTCCCATTTTAAACCTGTTGGATAACCTCCACCTCCTCGACCTCTTAAGCCTGAAGTTTTTATTTCATTTATAACTTCTTGAGGTGTCATTTCATCTAATGCTGTATAAAGAGCTAAGTAGCCATCATATGCAATATAATCATCAATATCATCAGGATCAACAATTCCCGCATTTTCTAAAACTATTTTTTTCTGTTTAGTAAAAAAAGGAAGAGTTTTATCACATTTTTTATCAGATATCTTTGTTTGAGCATTTAACATATCTATAAAATCTTTTGTATTAGAAGTATCAATTTTACTGTAAATTGATTCTTTGTCTCCTTCTTTATGATAGTGTGCTACCATAATTGCTTCTGAGCAAAGTCCATTACATCCAACACCTTTAACCTTGCATCTTTTATCTAAATTATTTGCTTTTACTTCTTTTTTTAAATCTTTTAATAATGTATCTGCATTTAAAGCAGCACAAGAGCTTCCTATACAAACTCGAAGTTCTTCATGGGAGTTTCTTTTTAAATCTCTTTTCTCTACTGCTAACTCCTCTAACTCTTCTAATGAATTTAACATTTTATTAACTCCTCAGCTTCATTTACAGCTTGTTCAATTTCCAAATGTCCAATAGCCTTATTATCGTATATTGCTATGGGAGCAAGAGAGCAAGAACCAACGCATCTAGCACTAACTAAAGATAAAAGTTCATCTTTTGTAGTTTCTCCAGCTTTTATACTAAACCTATCTTCAAGTTTTTTTAAAATCTTATTTGCATCTTTTATATAACATGCAGTTCCCATACAAACAACGACCGTATGTTTACCTTTTGGCTTTAATCTAAAAAAGTGATAAAATGTTGCAACACCATAAACTTTTGAATAAGGAAGCTTAAGTCGTCTTGCAATAAATTTTAGAGTTTCATTTTCTAAATAACCAAAAGTTTCTTGGGCTGTATGTAAAGTCTCAATAAGAGCGCTTCGGTCATAACTTAATTTTTTCATTGTTTTTTCAACCATTTTATATCGGTCATCTTTAGGAACAGTAGAAATCAAAAATTCTCCTTTTTATTATTAATTACTGATTGAATTATACAATTAAAAGATTTCAAATACATTACTATTATGTATATATATTATAAATTTATTTTATTTTCTATGATTAAAATTATAATATACTAAAAAAAAGATATGTATAAAAAGTTAATATTAATTAAAAACTCTTTTTAATAAATATTTCGTATAATCATTTTTAAATAAAAAAGGCATTTTAAATGAATACCCCTGAATTAAACTCTTCATTAGAAAAATATTATACTTCTGTAGATAAAATTATTTTATGTAGGCAAGATCCTATAACTGGTCTCTTGCCAGCGAGTACAGCAATAACTGCCCATGGAGATTATACAGATGCTTGGGTTAGAGATAATGTTTATAGTATACTCTGTGTTTGGGGTTTAGCCTTATCATATAGAAAATACAAGCCAGATCATACAAGAACTTATTTACTCTCCCAAAGTGTTGTAAAGCTTATGAGAGGTTTGTTAAACTCTATGATGAGACAAGCATCAAAAGTAGAAACATTTAAAAAAACATTAAAACCAATTGATGCACTTCATGCAAAATATGGAACAAACACAGGACTGCCTGTTGTTGATGATAATGAATGGGGACATTTACAATTAGATGCTACTTCTCTTTTTCTTTTAATGATTGCACAAATGACAGCATCAGGATTAAGGCTTATTTATACAATAGATGAAGTTAATTTTGTACAAAATTTAGTTCATTATATTTCAAAAACTTATTGCACTCCTGATTTTGGAATTTGGGAAAGAGGTCATAAAATCAACACAGGTTCTACAGAAGTAAATTGTTCTTCAGTTGGAATGGCAAAAGCTGCACTTGAAGCATTAAATGGCTTTAATTTATTTGGAAACACTCAAAGTAAAGAAGCAGTTGTTCATGTAGTCCCAAGTGATATAGCACGTTCTAGATTTACCTTACATGGCCTACTTCCAAGAGAATCAAGTTCAAAAGAGACAGATGCTGCAATCCTAAGCATAATTGGATATCCAGCTTATGCAATTGAAGATAAAGAGTTAGTAGATAAAACTAGAAATAAAATAACAAGAAAACTGCAAGGAAACTATGGTTGCAAAAGGTTTTTAAGGGATGGTCACCAAAGTGTATTAGAGGATAATACAAGACTTCATTATGAATCCTCTGAACTTAAAGAGTTTGAAAATATAGAATCAGAATGGCCACTATTTTTTACTTATTTTTTACTTGATTCTTTAATGAGAGAGAAAACAAATGAAATTGAATATTGGAAAGAAAAATTAAAACCACTTTTTATAGAAGAAGATGGAATAAAACTCTTACCTGAATTATACTATGTTCCAAAAGAATTAATTGAAGCAGAAAAAGAAAATCCAGGTAGCCAAAAAAGAGTTCCAAATGAAAACTTACCCTTAGTTTGGGCCCAAAGTTTATATATGTTATCTGATATGATTTTAGATGGAATTTTAACTCCAGGGGATATCGATCCCTTAAATAGAAGACGAAGAATTGGACATAAGAGAAGTACAACTCCAATGGTTGCCTTCTTAAGTGAAAATCAAATAGTTAAACAAAAATTATTGAATTTAGGTTTTAATAGTGAAACCTTAGATCAACTAAATTGTGTTAAAATTATGCAAGCTTCGCAATTATCTGAAGTGCATGAATTATTAGGTAAAAATGATAAATTATCTTTAAGTGGAAGGCCAGCTTGGGTACCACGGTCAATTACAACTGCAAGATTGCATATCTTAGCAGGTGAACATATAATTTTTCTACCCTATTATTTTAATCCAAAAGGTTTTTATTTTTCATATGATAATAAACTTTTAGTTAAACAATTTAGATCTTCAATAAAATTCTTAGCAGAGCATTGGGATCAAGCAGGACAGCCTATTTTACCTTTTTTAATTAGAGAAGATATGTTAGAAAAAAAAGATAAAAATGAAGTTATAGAATTACTTCGTGATTTACAATCTGGGCAAATTGATAAAACTGGTGTTATAACAGGACCCCTAACTCAATTATTAAAAACAGCAGCAATTGAGAGAATTGATAATTTACATGGACATCAACTAAAAAGTTTCACCTTTAAATTGGAGAGTAAAACCTTATACTCTTCAGCATTTTTAGGTAATAATAAAAAGGATTCTAATTTAAAGGATTTACAAAATTTAGAGTTTAAAAATGATAATGAATTAATAGAAACATTACTTAAAGATATTGATTTTAAAACTAAAACTTATGCCTTAAGAATTTTATGGAATAGGTTAGGGAAAAACTATGAAATAGTTAATGATGGAAAAGCATTTACTTTATCTCAAATTGCAGAACATTATTATGAGTATGCAAGTTCAGTTCATGATTGGTCAAGTATTCGTAAAATTGCAGATCTAACAGGGAAAAAAGATGATAGATTAGAAGATGCCTTACTTGAAGTTGTAATTAGACAAAAACGAATGGCAGTTGGGCGTGCATATAGTGAAAATGCAACTTTTTCAAAACCCCAAGAAAGTTCAATTATTATTAAAACCATTAAAAAATATTGTGGCAAAAATGATGCAGAGAATGTAATAACACAAGAAATAATGCTACATTTAGCTCATTTATTAAGAAATGATTCTGAACTATTTAATAATATAATCACTATTAGAACATGGTATTTTGTACAATTACTAGTCTCTAAAATAAGTAAAGAACAAAATCTTCCAATTGGAGATTCTTATGAAGTTTTATTAACATTAACTCCTTATACAATATATGAATCATTAAAAGAGATTTTAAGTTCGTATACAAAAGAATCAAAACAAATGATAAAACAAGAAAATTTACATATTTTAGGAAGCTTAAATCAAGAAGTAATAAAAAAAGAAAATGAACTTAATATTAAAGAAGTTGATGATTGGTTAACATGGAGAAAAGAGAGTGGTATGATAGCAAGACTTTCATCTACTTTTTACAATAATATTTGGCATTTATTAGAGCAATGTAGGGGCTTAGTAATTGGAGACAAATATAATCTAAACTCTAGAATTAGTTCAGAAATTACTTTAGAAACAACTGCAGGAGAAAGGGATTTTGATCTAAAAGTTGATTCCCTAATTCAAAGTATTGAAGCACCTGATTATAAAAAACTAAATATTGAAGCCTTAGAAAGTATTTCTAGATTTTTTAAAAATAATCCAGAAATTAAAATCAATGATGATTTAATTCTTGATATTATAATTGGACATGCTGTTAGAATTTCTTGGAATGAAAGCCATGATGTTGAAAATTATGATGAACAAAAAGGTCAAGCTTGGAATTCATTTTATAATCTTCATCCAGATAAAACAGATAATTTTTTTATTAAAGCCTTAATACATTTATTAAGATTAGAGCAAAACTAGAAAAGTAAAAAGAGGTAATAAATATGATTTTAGCAGGTGATATTGGTGGAACAAAGGTAAACTTAGCACTTTATGAGCTTATAAATAATGAATTAAAAATTATAGCTTCACAACAATTTCTTAGTAAAGATTATAATAAATTTTCAGAGTTAATTGAAGATTTCAAAAAATCAACTTCCATATCAAAAGTTGATGCTCTTTGCTTAGGAATTGCAGGGCCTATTATAAATGAGAGATGTAAAACTACAAACTTACCTTGGGATATAAAAGCTAACGATTTAAAAGAACAATTAAATACAAAGTATGTAAAACTTTTAAATGATTTAGAAGCAACTGCATATGGAATGTTATATTTAGAAGATAAAGAGTTTGTTTCTTTAAATCCAACAGGAAGAAAAGCAAAAGGGAATATTGCAGTAATAGCTGCTGGAACGGGACTTGGTGAGGGAGTATTATTTTGGGATGGGAATTCATTTCATCCAATTGGAACAGAAGGGGGACATACGGATTTTGCTCCTATTTCTAGACAACAAGATGAATTATTAACTTGGCTTAGAAAAAGATACCCTACTCATGTTTCTTATGAAAGAATAGTCTCAGGTGCTGGTATTTATACCTTATATGAATTTTTATTAGAAACAGGCTTTGCAAGCGAACCACAAGCTATGTTAAATATAAAAGAAGATGAAGATAAAAGTGCAAAAATAAGTCAATGTGCTTTAAATCAAAAAGATCCCTTATGTCTTGAATCTTTAAAACTTTTTGCAGAAATTTATGCAGCCGAAGCTGGAAATCTAGCTTTAAAATGCATGGCCTTAGGTGGTGTTTACATAGGTGGAGGAATAGCTCCTAAAATAATGTCTATAATAAAAAGTGATTATTTTTTAAATGCTTTTTTTTCCAAAGGAAGATTTGAAGAGATGCTAAGAGGAATTGAAATAAAAGTCTCGTTAAATCAAGAAACAGCACTTTTAGGAGCAGCTAGATATGCCTTTGACAAATTAGTAGAAAGGAAATAATAATTTCAAAGATACTAATAACAAATAGTCCTACTTCAAATTTTTATAATGAAATTACAAAATTATTAAAAGAGTGCAAGGCTTTTACTTTTAATGTTGCTTTTATAAACTTCTCAGGTCTTCAACTCTTACTTGATGCCTTTAATGAAGCTCAAGAAAGAGGTGTAAAAGCAAAAATACTTACTTCTACATATTTAAATTTTACACAAGTAAAAGCCTTAGAAAAAATCCTAGAATTTAAGAATATAGAACTTAAAATTTATGACTCTTCAATAAATAATATTGGCTTTCATTCAAAGGCTTATATTTTTGAGTTTGAAAAAGAGTATAAAGTTTTATTAGGTTCTTCAAATATAACAGCAAGTGCTTTTAAAACAAATATTGAGTGGAATATAAAAACCATCTCTAAAAAAAAGGATGAGTTTATAAACTCCCTTTTAAATGAATTTAATTTACTTTGGAATGACTCTTTTTTTGTAAATGATGATTTTTTAGATTCTTATAATAAATTTCAAATGCAAATAAAAGCTTCAAAACAAGAAGAGTTTAAATATAAAAAAAACTTAGAGATTAAAGTAAACTCTATGCAAAAGCAAGCTTTAGAGCAATTAGAGTTCTTACGCTTAAAAAAAGAAAATAAAGCCTTAATAATAGCGGCCACTGGTTCAGGAAAAACCTTCTTAAGTGCTTTTGATGTAAAAAACTATAAAGCTAAAAAACTGCTTTTTATTGTTCATAGGGAGAATATTTTAATTAAAGCAAAACAGAGTTTTGAAAATATTATAAAAGATTTTTCTTGTGGTTTATACACAGGAAATAAAAAAGAAAAATCGAAAGATTATATCTTTGCAACTATTCAGACACTAAGTTCAAATTTTAAAGAATTTTCAAAAGAGGATTTTGATTATATAATAGTTGATGAAGCTCATCATATAACAAGTCCATCATATAAAAAAGTATTAGAGTATTTTAATGCAAAGTTTTTATTAGGCTTAACCGCAACTCCAAATAGAAGTGATAAAGAGTCTATTTATGAAGTTTTTGATGAAAATATTGCTTGTGATATTAGATTAAATGAAGCTTTAGAAAACAATCTTGTCTGCCCTTTTCACTATTTTGGAATAAGTGATATAAAACAAATTGATTATGAGCATATTGATTTATCAAAAATAAATGAACTTGCAAAACTATTAATGATAAATAGAAGAGTTGATTATATAATTGAAAAGATGAAGTTTTATGGATATTCAGGAAATAAAAGAAGAGTCTTAGGTTTTTGTGCTTCAAAAGAGCATGCTATTTTTATGAGTGAAGAGTTTAATAAAAGAGGTATTAAATCAAATTTTTTATTAAGTGAGGCCTCAATCTCAAAAAGAGAAGAGTTAATTAAAAAACTTGAAAATGAGAATAATACTTTAGAAGTGATTTTCACAGTTGATATTTTTAATGAAGGTGTTGATATTCCTTCAATAAATACAGTTTTAATGCTAAGACCTACAAACTCACCTATTATCTTTATTCAACAATTAGGACGTGGTTTACGAAAACATAAAAATAAAGAGTTTCTAACCCTACTTGATTTTATAGGAAATCATAATAAGGCTTATTTAATAGCTCTTGCACTTATTGGGAATAAAGCAATTGATAAAGATAGTATAAAAATATCATTATTAAATAATTTTGCAAATATAAATAATGCTTTTATCTTTATGGATGAAATCTCAAAGCAAAGAGTTTTAAAACAAATTGATAATGAAAACTTTAATTCAATGAAATATTTAAAAGATCAGTATTTTGAGTTTAAAGCAATAATAGGAAATAAAATACCTAACTTACTTGATTTTATAAATTATGATGAATATATTTCGCCCCTTTGCTTTATAAGTGAAGCTAAATCATATATTGAGTTTTTAGCAAAAGTGGAAAAAAGAGAAAAAAGTAAACTTGAATCTCTTCTAGTGAATCAAAATTTTATAAAAGCCATAAGATTTCTTCAATCACTTATGCCAATAAAAAGAGTTTATGAATTTGTAATTTTAAAATATCTTCTAAATAATGCCTCATGTAATAAAATTGAGATATCTAAGGTTTTAAATAAATATTTACAAAATGTAAATGAAGATACAATTATGCATAGTTTTTTATTTTTAAATCAAAATTATTTTGATAGTGGACAAATATCAAGGGCATTAAAACTTGTAGAGCTTAAAGATGAAAGACTTAGAAAAACAGAAAAGTTTGAACAATTATTAGAAAATAAAGAGATCAAAGAGATATTTGAAGATAGTTTAAATTATGGAATATTAAATTATGAGAAAACATTTGGAACAAAAGAGTTTGGCTTGCCTTTTTTAAAACTTTATGAAAAATATAATATGTTAAATATAGCCCAACTTTGTAATTTTAATAAAATACACTCATCTTTTAGAGGAAGTGGCTTTTTGAAATTTAAAGATGATTTCTTTTTATTTATTACAATAGAAAAAGATAAGTTTTCAAAAGCTTCATCTTATCATAATGCCTTTCTTTCAAAAGATAGTTTTACATATTCATCTAAGCCTAGTCACACTCAAGATAAAGGGGATGGCAAAAGATTATGTGAAAATATAAAATCAAAAGTAAGACTGCATATTTTTGTAAGAAAATTTTCCCATGTGGATAAAAAAGTTCAAACTTTTATATATTTAGGCCTTGCTAATAGTTCAAAATTTGTGGGAAATAAACCTATAAATTTAGAATTAAAATTAGAAATTCCATTAAGTAACAAACTCTTTGAAGAGTTTACAAAAATTATTTAAAAGAAGTCAAAGATGATAAATATTTTAGAAAATGCACCAGTTTATATGTCGGTTTTTACAATTTATTCTTTTTTTATTCCTTTTTTACTTTTGTATAGTATTTTACAAATTAGAAAAAAAAGAATAAGAAAACATATAGTTTCACAAACTGTTTCTTTAGCATTAACCCTAATCTTTGTAATATATTTTGAAATTATGGTTAGATTAAATGGTGGATTTTTAGCCTATGTAGAAGATAGTTTATTTTCATATAAATTCTTAATAATCTATCTTTTTATACATATAATAATTGCATTTTCATCTTTTGCAGGATGGATTTATTTATATGTTAGTTCAATAAAAGCTTATTCAAAAAAGAGTAAAACTATTTTTGATAAAAAAATGCACAAAAGAATAGGAATCTCAATCTTTATAGCTTTAACTATAAATTCAATTATGGGAATTTTATTATATTTCTTTTTATTTTTTAGAAATTGAGTAAAGAAAATATTTAATAATTTAGAGATATTTTCATAAATTTAAGGATACAATAAAACATGCAATATTTGATTTTAGTAACTCTCATTTGGGCATTCTCTTTTAGTTTTATAGGTGAAGTTTTAGCAGGAGAAGTAGATAGTTATTTTGCTGTACTTATTCGTGTTATTCTAGCTTCATTAATTTTTTTACCCTTTACAAAATTTAAAGGTATTCAAAGAAAATTAAAGCTTCAAATAATGCTTATTGGAACTGTTCAAATTGGCTTAATGTATATCTTCCTTTATAAGTCATTTTTATTTTTGAGTGTTCCAGAAGTTGTACTTTTTACTGTATTTACTCCTATTTATGTGACCCTATTTTATGATGGTTTTAAAGGACAATTTAAACCTCTATATCTAATTAGT
>JBFHGG010000059.1:0-16783 GCA_041583235.1 Halarcobacter sp. | reverse complement strand
TCTTCAAAAAGAAATAAAATTTCTGCTGGTTTTTCTTCAGTTAACATATAGATATCACTTCTATAGAGTTCATATTTTTTAAAAAGTTCTACATATGTTTTTTTACTCATATTATCTTCCTACTGCTTGTAAATATAAAATATTATTTTGTGTTTTTAAAAAATCTTGACATATATCATCAAAATAGGCCCCAAGTCCACTACATCCGATATTTAAATAAGCTGCCCTTAAATTTATAATATGTGCTAAAAAGCCAGATAAAATATAAGTTTGAACATAATTTGATTTAATCTTAGAAGTGAAAAACAATGTGAAAGCACCGCTGCCACCAAGCTTTTGATTAAAAGCTAATTTCTCTCCTTCTAGCATATACTCCCCACTCTTTAAAAGACTTACATTTTTGTAAATTCCTTTTATCAGACCTACTATATTGTAATTTATAAAAAATATTTCAATGTTAAGAGTAGTTGCAACTTCAAAAATATCTTTCAAAATAAAGTCAAATTCTTCTTTAAAAATAGCCTCTTGTTTAAAAGCTCTAATTGATCTTCTTTTATTAACTGTATTTTGTAGTTCTTCTTTTGATAACTCTTCTAAGAAATTTAAAGAACTTATATCTTGAAATTTTTCATTATTTATTTTTTTTGAAAACTCTTCTATAAAAGTGTTTTTTATTATGTAATCTACAGGACTTACACTTACAAGTTTTTCTCTTAATTTTTTTGATTTTATCTCTTTTTTATTATCAACGAAAATAGCAAGTTGAAAAAATTCACTGCTTTCAAAACCAAATACTTTATTCAACTCTTCTTTATTAAAATCGAAGCAGAACTCATAATTAAGATTCTCAAGTTTTAAAGCAGTATAAATTGAAGCTAATTGATGTCCTGTATCTAAAAGAAGATATCTACTTGCTCTTTTTTCATATTTCCATGAGCTTCTAAAATAAACATTGCTAATTAAAAAAATAAACTTTTGGGAACTTGGCTTTTCAAAATAATACTCAAGGCTATCATTACTTAATTCATGAATTAAAACTAATGAATCTTTTAATGCTTCATAATGATAAATACCACTTAGAAAACCTTTTACTGCTCTAATTTGAATATAGATTTCACAAGGATAAAGACCTCCAGCACTTGGATTTACTCTTAAATTAACCTCATCTTTTTTATAAGTCTTTGTATAAGTAATTTTCCCAAAATTCTTTATAAATTTTAATTCCGCATAATTATCAAGAAAAAAACGCCTGAAGAAATTGGGATATGTTTTATATACTTGTGGTTGAGTTCTCCAATCAATAAATTGCGTTTGTTCAAAACTATTTTTTAACGTTATATTAGTTTTCTTGTGAAACTCTTGCATCTATTTATTTTATATTTGCATTTTTCAATAATTTATATATGCTTGGAGTTACTGCTAAATCAATTGCTTTAAAACCATCAAGATTAATAATTTCTGTTTTTGCATCATGTTTTAAAAGAAGTTTTACGAAATCCTCTTTACCAGCACTTGCACAATACATTAAAGATGTTACTCCATTGACATTTGCAGAGTTAATATCTATTCCTTCTTCGATTAAAGAATTAAAACATTCAAAAGAGTTTGCAAAACAAGAGTTCCAAAGGGCAGTATTTCCATCTACATTTTTTAGATCAAGATTTGCACCTTTTCCTATTAACTCTTTTACAACAAAGATATTGCCCTCACGTGAAGCTTTCATAACAGCCGAATTTCCATGTTTTCCTTGCTTACTTAAATCGTTTAAGTCATATTCATTCTCTTTCATCCATTCTCTTGTTTTATCACTATAAGACATTATACACCCATCCAATTTTCATGAGTATGACCTTTTTGTTTAAAGTTTACGGTCTCTTCAAGTTTTTCTTTAAAGGCTTCAAGATCAAAACTTGTTTCTATATTAGAAGGTATTTGTTTATATTTTATAAGACCTTCTTTATCAATTACAAAAATAGATTTAGCCATTAATTCATCATTTATATTTACTCCAAATTTAAGAGAAAAATCTTTAAAATCATTTGATATAAATCCTTCATTTATTGAATAAGCACTTTTTACTTTTTCTAAGTTCCCATCATTACTCTTTGTAAGAATATAAACTATGATTTTTGATTTATACTCTTCTAATATATTATGTAAACCATTATTATATGCCTTTATACAAGGTAGAGTAATCATAACTTGAATTTTAGGAGCTAACATTCCAATAACTTTTGTTTCACCATCTAGCATTTTTACTCTAACAGCTGGAGCTTCACTATCACACTTTCTCTCTCTTTTCCCCAAAGTATAAATCTCTTTTTTATATTTTACTTCCATTTATAAAACATCCTTATGTGTAATTTGACAATTTGTATCTATTATCATTAATGATTTTTTTAAATTTTTATTTTCATCTTTCATATTAAAAATTTTTGAAAAATCTTTAAATTCTATGGAGATTAGATTTTCTTTTAATTTATATTTTTCTATTAAACTAGAACATTCATCTTTTGAACTTGAAGTAATAATAAAAGATTCTGCTCTATCTTTAAAAAATTCAATTGCATCATAAAGTTCATCATTGAAATCCATAATATCAGGTAATGTCATTACTACTTGTATTCTCTCTTTTGGAATACCAATAAGTCTAGTTCGTCCATTTACCATCTCAATTGCAATTGCAGGAACAATTGGCCTTTTTAAACTAATGCTCATGACTAGATCCATGCTTATGATGATTTATTAAATTTGCTAATTCGAAAAGTGCATAGGCACTTCCTTCATATAAAACATCATTTTTTAATTGATTTCCAAGCCCTTCATAATCAGGAAAACCTCTAAGCATTAAGGCTTTTTTATGTTTTATAGTATACCTTTCTCCATGGAAATTTGAAATTAGAATATCACTTTGCTCTAGATATTTTTCAACATCTTCAAAATCTCCAATTAATAGATTTTCGCACTCTATATTTTCTAATAAATCGTTTTTATGAGTAGTTACAATTGCTTTAATATTTGCCCCTGCTTCAATAATAGTATTTGCAATTGAAATACATTGATCTGGCTCTAAGGCTAAAACAATAGTAGAACTTCCAATTGCAAAATGAGTATCCAATAAAGCATCTTGCAATCTTTTTCTCCATCTAACAATACTTGGATGGGGAGATGTAATATCTTTTATTTTACAAAGGTCCTTATAAAATAAATCACTTGCTTCTAATCCACCTAAGCTATCATAATGTATTAGATTTATATTCTCATTTTTCTCTTTTAATTTTAAACCTGCTTTTTTTACAGAGCTTCCTATTGAAATAACTAAAGAAGCATTTGCTAGTTCTTTTATTTCTGAAACTGTAATTCCTCCTGAACTTAAAGCCCCTTGCTTTAGCCCTAAGTGTCCATCTAAAGAATCACTTAAATCAGGTAAAGCCAAAACTTCATATCCAAATAAAGAAATAGTGTCTTTTATTTTTTCAACTTCTATTGGTTTTAAATTTACATTTGGAATAATTACTGCTTTATTTGAATCCACACTTGTCGCACTTTGAACAATTTGTTCAATAACTGCTTCAATAGACCTTGCAAATCCACTTTCAAGGGAACCCTCAAAATCTGGAGTATTTACATAAGCCATATCTTGCAACTCTTTCATAAGTAAGCAAGCACCTTTTATATCATCACCTTTTGTTTCAGTAAGCCCTGTTGTAAAAAGACCTACTAAATCAGGTTTTACTTTTTTTGTGATATTTTTTATACTCTCACTAATAGCATAATCTCCCCCATCAATAACAGCTGTAATATCATTAACAGCTGTTGTTTGTACTGAAATTGGGTCATTAAAATGTCTTGTAAAGAATACTTTTGAAAAAGAGGCACAACCTTGTGCTCCATGCATTAAAGGCATGCAATTTTTAATACCTAAAAAACAAAGCATTGCTCCCATAGGTTGAGATAATTTAATAGGATTTAATTGAAGTGGTTTAGCACTTAAAGCTTCCATAACTCTCCTTTATGCAATATATTTAAGATAAATATGCAAATACTGTTCCTTCTTACTAATATAAATAATTAACAGCAATCCATTTCAACTGTATCAAGTAATTCTATACCCTTTTCAAACTCAAACTCATCAAATAAATCTGAAATATAAAATACGTTTGAACAAATATGATATAAAATATCTTTATGATTCTCTTTTTCATATATTTTGTGATAATCTTTGGGAATAAATTCATCAAATCTATCCCAAAAAGAGTTCCTAGCTTTTGGTTCTATTTCAAAAAGTTCATACATAGCATCTAAAACATTTGCAGCATCTTTATAACAATCTATATTGGCAAAGCTTACATACCTATCTCTTTTTTCTTCTACTTCCATGGTTCTTGCGTTCCTACTACCTTAAATACTCTATTATTCACGGCATCACATACATCTTTAGCTAAATTAACAAGCCCAGCATATGCACCATAAGATATTTTTTTCTCTTGGTTTACATCAACAAAAGCAACTTTCTTTTTAATTGCTGTATATAAACTTCTTCCCCCTGCAAGTAAGATATCCACATTATGTTCATCAATTAATTTTGCTTGTTCACTTCCTGGGTCTGTCATTAGAATATCAACATATTTTGCACAAATCTCTTTATCTTCTAAAGTAGCTTTTTTTACACTTGTGGCAATTACATCTATTCCTATATCTTGTAAGGCACTAGCTATTGACCAAGTTTTATTTCCACCTGTATTTAAAATAGCTTTTTTACCTTCTAATATTTTTCTATATGGAACTAGTTTTTCTTCTAATTTAGCCTCTTCTTGGGCAATAATTTTTTCAGCACGTAAAGAAAGTTCTTCATCTCCAAAAGCATTAACTACACTTCTTATTGCATTTGAGGTATCTCTTTTTCCATAAAAAGAGATTGATATATAAGGTATTTGATATTTATCTTGCATTTTTCTACATAAAGTTATTAAAGATTTTGCACAAACAATTACATTTAATTTTGCTCTATGTGCCATTTGAATATTTTCAATTCTCCCATCTCCTGCTAAAGTTGAAACAACTTTAATACCAATTTTTTCTAAAATTGGAGTATATTGCCACATATCTCCTGTAACATTATACTCCCCAATTAAATTGATTCCATAAGGATGTATCTCTTCTGGTTCTTTAGTTCCAATTAATTGATGAAGAACTGATTCTGCACCCAATCTTGAACCTAAATTTTTACCTCCAACAAAACCAGGGGAGTGAACTACAACAATAGGGATGCCATGTTTCTTTTCCATTCTTCCACAAACATTATCCATATCATCACCAATCATTGCAGTAACACAAGTTTCATATACAAAAATAGCTTTTGGATTTTTATGCTTAACTATATAATCAATAGATTCTTCAAGTTTTTTATCTCCACCAAAAATTACATCATTTGTATTAATATCAGTTGTAAATCCTGAAACAGTATTGTTTTCACCATTATGAGAAGTTAATGTAGCTCTAGTTTCCCATGAAGCACCAATACAAGTTGCAGGAGAATGTACTAAATGAATTGCATCAGCATAAGGGAAAAGTGATATTTGGGAACCTTCAAAAGCACAACCACCACTAGTTGCTCCTGGTTTTGGTTTATCACATGAAGCTTTTTTAACTTTATTATGTGAACAAGCACTCTCATTTAATAAATCACGAATAAGTTTCTTATTTACCATTTTTCTTCCTTAAAAGTATAGCTTTTAATATTTTCAAATTATTATGCAAAAACTATTCCTTATAAATTAAAGGAATAGTTTTTGCATACAATCTTAAAACAATATATAAGGAGAAAAGATGATAGCAATACCACTTAATGATAAAAACGCAACAACAATTTCAGACTTATACGGGAATGCACCTCATTTTGCATTATTAGACACTGTAACGGGAAGCTTTAAAGTTGAAGCTAATAAAGGTTGTGGAAATGGTGTAGAAACTGCAAAATGTGTTAAAGAAATGGGTGCAACAAGTACAATTTTTTATCATATGGGAGAAGCCATATTTGATTTTTTTGATAATAATGAAGTAAAAGTTTATTGTGCTTCAAAAGTTTTTTTAACTATTGAAGAGATATATAGAAAAGTTTTAAAAAATAATTGTAAATTAATTACTGCTGCAAATGCTGAAACATTTTTAGACCCAGGAACGAGCTCTTGTTCTTGTGAGTGTAGTAAATAAAAAAAGAAGGGTTAGAAAATGGCTGTTATGATAACTAACGAATGTATTAACTGTGATTCTTGTATAGATGAGTGTCCTGCAACAGCAATTGTAAGTGCAGAGGATTCTCCTATAGATGATGCTGAATTCACTTATGTAAAACCAGAAAAATGTATTGAGTGTGTTGACTCATCAGTTCCTAAATGCTTTGATATTTGTCCAACTCCTGGAGCAATTGCATGGGATATGCCTTATATTGCAGAGTATAATGAATATTATATGGATAAAAATGATGATGGCCTATACAAAATAAGAGTACATAAGAAAAAAGGCATTTTTTCTCCTATTAATCAAGCAAGACCTTATAGAGAACTTATTAATCTAGATGATAGAGTAGAGCATAAGGCCTTGGATTTTTAAAATATGAAAAAAGATTTAAAATATTATTCAGAACTTGAATATCCCTATGAGTGTTATAGTGGAGAAAATGAAGTAGGAGATGCTTTTTTAATTGAGTTTTTAGACTTTGATATAAAAGCAGCAAGTGAAGATTATGATGAAGCAGTTGAACTTGCACATGAGTATTTAATAAAACATATAGCAAGTGAGATAAATAAAGGGAAAGAACTTCCTAATCCAAAAGAAGGACGAAATTTTATGAAACATAGAGAAGCCTTAGTTGCATATAAAAATAAAGATTTTCAAACAGCATTAAATATTTGGGAAAAAGAAGCAGAAATTAAAAACGACCAAGCAATGGCAAACCTTGGATTAATGTATTTAAAAGGTGAAGGTGTAGAAAAAGATTATTCAAAAGCTAAAGAATGGTTTGATGAAGCTAGTAAATATGATAATGATTCTGCAAATTTCAACCTTGCCCTTATGTACCAAACAAAGATTGGTGTTGAAGAAGATGTTGAAAAAGCAAAAGATTATTTTAGACGAGCAGTTGCTAAAAATCATACTCAAGCAGCTTTTAGACTTGCACTTATTTTACTTCAAGATAGATCTAAGATAGATGAAGTAAAAGAGGGTTTTGATTGTATGTTAAAAGCTGCAAAAAATGGTCATACTATGGCATCTATACAATTAACTGGAATGGATAAACCTTTAGTTGAAGGTGAAGAATTAAATGAACATTTTAGAGCACAAGATAAAGATAAGCAACTTGAAATAATCAATGATGCTTTAGATAGATTTATTAGACCTATTTTAGTAAAAGATGGTGGGAATATAATCTTAATAGATTATGAAAATGAACCCGAAATAGAAATAAGACTTGCTTATCAAGGTGCATGTGTAGGTTGTTCTATTGCGAGTACAGGAACATATTCAATGATTGCAGATACTATGCAAAAAATCATTGATTCAAGAGTTAGGATATATATACTATGAAAATTGCATTTGCTTCAAAAGACAATATCTTTGTTAATCAACACTTTGGTTGGTGCAAAGAGTTTTATATTTATGAAATTATAGATGATAAATATACTTTTATAAAAGCTATTGATTCATCAATTGAGATAGAAGATGAGATTGATAAGTTAACTTATAAAATTGAGTGCTTAGAAGATAGTGATATTCTTTATGTTCAACAAATTGGACCTAAAGCGGCTATGATGGTAAAATCGGCAAAAGTTTTTCCCATGCAAAGTTCAAAAGAGAATGAAAAAATAGAAGATGTTTTAAATTCTCTAATAAAAATGAAAAACAATCCACCTATTTGGATGAGAAGATTAATATGAGTAAAAAACCCATTGAGATAGCTCCTGATGTCCATTTCATTGGAGTTTTTGATCCAGACATTAGAACTTTTGATATTATAATGAAAACAGCAAATGGTTCTTCTTATAATGCTTATTTAATTAAAACTACAGAGGGTATTGTAATTGTAGATACAGTAAAAGTCGAATTTCAAAATGAATTTTTCTCAAAAATTGAACAGCTTTGTACTTATGATGAAATCAAATATGTAATTTGTCATCACCTAGAGCCAGATCATGCAGGAGCAATTCCTGAATTAATCAAACGTGCACCACAAGCAAAAGTAATGATTTCACCTCAAGCTACAGGAATGTTAAAAGCAATAACACAAAAAGATAATATTGATTTTGAGACTGTATGGACAAACAAAACTTTGAAACTTGGGAATAAAACGATTAGGTTTTTAACAACACCATATCTGCACTGGCCTGAAACTATGAGTTCTTATGTAGAAGAGGATAATCTTCTTTTTTCAGGAGATGTTTTTGGCAGTCATTATTATGATAAACGTCTTTTTGATGATTTAGTTGGAGACTTTTTTTATGCTTTTAAATATTATTATGATCATATTATGAGACCTTTTAAATCTTATGCTTTAAATGCAATAAAACTTTATGATAAATATGAAATTGATATAATTGCAACTTTACATGGACCAATTTTAAGAGAAAATCCAAAAAAATATATTGATTATTATCGTTCATGGAGCCAAGAAGATTATAAATTAATATCCCACGAAAAAAAGATTTTATCTATTTTCTATCTAACAAGTTATAAAAATACTAAAGATATGGCTGAAGCTATTTTTGAAGGAGCTGAGAGTGTTGATGGTATTATTGCAAATGTATATGACTTAGCCTCTTTAGAAGAACAAAATATGATAAATATTTTAGAAGAGAGTGATGGTATTTTAATAGGAACTCCTACAATTAATGCAGATGCACCAAAACCTGTTTGGGATTTATTATCTTGTATGATGTTTTTAGAAAAAAAAGGAAAGGTTGGAGGAGCATTTGGTTCATATGGTTGGAGTGGAGAAGCTATTGATATGATTATTCATAGATTAAAATCTCTTAATTTTAGAGTCCCACCTATGGAAAATCAAAAAATTAAACTAATTCCAACAGAAGAAGAGCTTCAAAATTGTTTTGATTATGGCTTAGAATTTGCAGAGATATTAAAAGGTAAAATGATAGAAATGACAATGAATTAATTTGTGATGAGTATAATTTACAGTAATTGACTAAAACAATATTTTGTACTCATCACCAATTTATTTATTTTAAATCACTAAGTCCTGAAATTTTATTCGCGACATCTTTTAGTTCATTAAGCTTTTTTATAATTGCATCATTGCATGATTTGTCTAGATTATACCTAGTCTCCATAAAATCATAGATATTATCAATATTTGAAAACACCTCTTTTAATAATTGTTCTTTTATTTGTTCTTGTATTGCCATCATAAATCCTTTTATTTTCTTTACATATGCATTTTCTATTCCTAGATTTTTAATCTTTTTTCTAAGGAACACAAAATGCATAAGTTAATCCATAAATAAAAAAGCTTTTGCTTATAAAAGGAGATACTATGAGCTGTTCTTGTACATCCACTAGTACACAAGATACTTTAGAACAAGAGGTAATGGATAAAATTAACAATCATCCATGTTATTCAGAGGGAGCACACCAACACTATGCAAGAATTCACGTTGCTGTTGCACCTGCTTGTAATATTCAATGTAATTATTGTAATAGAAAATTTGATTGCTCAAATGAATCAAGACCAGGAGTTACATCTAATAAACTAAGTGCAGAAGATGCAGTAAAAAAGGTATTATATGTTGGTGGAGATATTCAACAACTTTCAGTTGTAGGAATTGCTGGACCTGGAGATGCTCTTGCAAATCCTAAAAAAACTTTTGATACCTTTAGAATGCTTCATGAAAAAGCACCTGATCAAAAACTATGTTTATCAACAAATGGTCTTAAACTTCCAGATTTCGTAGATGAAATGGTTAAATATAATGTAGACCATGTAACTGTAACAATCAATTCAGTTGATACAACAGGAGAGATTGGAGCTAAGATTTACCCTTGGATTCATTGGAATCATAAAAAAGTATTTGGAAAAGAGGGTGCAAAAATTCTTTTAGAACAACAACTTAAAGGTATTAGGATGTTAGTTGAAAGAGGAATTTTAGTAAAAGCCAATTCTGTACTTATTCCTGGTGTTAATGACAAAGAATTACCAAATGTGGCAAAAAAACTTAAAGAGTTAGGTGTATTTTTACATAATATTATGCCTCTTCTTTCAAAAGAAGAGTATGGAACGTACTATGGATTAAATGGACAAGCTAGTGCAACAGATCAAGAAGTTATGGCAGCACAAGAGGCCTGTGGTATGGATATGAAACTAATGTCTCACTGTAGACAGTGTCGTGCTGATGCGGTTGGTCTTATTGGAGAAGATAGAGGTGAAGAATTCACACCTGATGTATTCCAAAATATGTCATGGGAGGCGCTTGAAGAGCAGTATGATATTAATGCAAGAGCTAAAAAACATGAAGTTATTGAGAATTGGAGAGCTGCTTTAGAAGATGCTAATGATAGAATTAAAATAGAACAAGCAAGTAAAGCAGAATTAAGTTCAACAGGTGAAACTAAATTAGTTGCTGTTACTACAGCAGGAGAAGGAACAGTTAATTTACACTTTGGTAATGCTACTGAATTCTTAATCTATGAAGCTGGTGATAAAGCAATTAAATTTGTAATGCATAGAAAAGTAGAAAATGCATATTGTAAAGGACCTGAAGATTGTGATGGTTCTTATCCAATTGAAGAGATAAAAAATACATTAAAAGATATTGATATTTTATTAACAGAAAAAATTGGAGGATGTCCGCAAGATGAGTTAAATGCAATTAATTTAATCTCAGATGATTCATATGCCCTTCAACCAATAGAAAAATCTGTTTTTGCAGCAGTGAAAAAATACTTCTTCCAAGAAAAAGAGTTAAAAATTGAAAAAGAGTTAGGTTAATTCCTAACCCTTTTAGAACTTTCACATAAAAACAAAAAAATCTCACAAAAATCCCAAGGGAACATTTTTTGCATAGCAATTACTAATAATCTTACAAAGGTAAAATAATGTTTCTTATAAACGACACCACTTTAAGAGATGGTGAACAAGCTCCCTATGTAGCATTTAATACTAAAGAAAAATTAGATATTGCACAAAAACTTTTTGAAGTTGGTGCAGATGAATTGGAAGTTGGTATTCCTGCAATGGGAAAAAAAGAGCAAGATGATTTAAAAGAAATATTAGCTTTAAATTTACCTATTAGAATAATGTCTTGGAATAGAGCAACACTTAGTGATTTAGAAGCATCTTTAAATTGTGGCTTAAAAGCTGTTGATTTATCAATTCCTGTATCTGATATCTTGATTGATGTTAAATTTAAAGGGAATAAAGAAAGACTTTTAAGACAATTAGAAGATGTAATAATAGAAGCAAAAAAAGAAGATCTTTTTATTTGCATTGGAGGAGAAGATTCAAGTAGAGCAAATTTAGGATTTTTAGAAGAAGTGATGTCACTTGGAAAAAGTTTGGGTGCAAATAGATTTAGATATTGTGATACAGTAGGAATATTAACTCCTCAAAAAACATATGAAAATATAAAAGCTCTAAGCTCTCTTAATCTTCTAGATATTGAAATGCATACTCATAATGATTTTGGAATGGCAACAGCAAATGCAATTTCAGGTTTTGAGGCTGGAGCAATTAGCGCAAATACTACAGTAATTGGCTTAGGTGAACGAGCTGGCAATGCTTCCTTTGAACAAGTTTTAATGAGTTTAACAAGATTACTAGACAAAAAAGTAGAAATTAACTCTGATAAATTAAAATCTTTAATTCAAACTGTTGGACTTGCATCAAATAGAAGAATTGATACAAATTTACCAATAATTGGAGAAAATATTTTCTCTCACGAATCTGGTATTCATGTTAATGGAATGATGAAATCAAAATCATCTTATGAGCCTTTCACACCAAAGGAAGTAGGATTAAAAAGGTATTTCCCAATAGGTAAACATTCTGGAACCTCTACGCTAGACTATCATTTAAAAACTTTAGGTATAAACCCTAACAAAGATATTTTACAAAAAATTCTACCAAAAGTTAGAGAAATAGTTACAAATAGGAAAAAAGTACTAGACCTAATAGAATTAAAAGAGTTATATTTATGTTCGTTGGATATTTAAGAAACAATTTTGAAGAGGATATTTCTGATATTATTCAGAATAATACTCTTTTTGAATTAGAACTTTTAAAACAAACCTATAATGTTTTTCCTCAATACTGTTTTGCAGCATATGAAAATAATAAAATTGTAGGAATAATCAGTGCTTATGAATTTCAAAAACATATATTTATTAATATCTTAGATGTATTAAAAATTCATGAGGATGTTTTAACTAGACTAATTAAACTATTAATTCAAAATACAAGTAGCATGAATATATTTGTTTTGATTGAAAATAAATTAGCTTCTTATGTAGAAGCTTTTAATTTCCAATATCATTCATCTTTTATAAAATTTATGCATAGTGGAGAGGCTGTAGCTTTCAATTTTTCTAACTCAATTGCTAAGCAAGTAAATGGAGAAGATTATGAGAATGTCTCAAAGAGAATAGATAAAGAAGTTTTTATGGATGGTAGAGAAGATTACATAAAAAAAGATTGTACCTTTAGCAACTCTTTAAAACTTTCAACACAAACAGGGTTTCTACACTCTTATGTAGTTAATAAAAGATATATAAGAATTTCACCTTGGCTTATGCAAAGTGAGTCTTACCTTGATGCAGAAAAACTTTTAAGAGGAGTTCTTTATTATCGCGGTCTTAAAAAAATTTTTGGCTTTGCCCCTAAAGATATTAAAGAGATAACAGATCTTTATGAAAGTTATAAATTCAAAAAAGATGGAACTTTTTCTCTAATGTATTTAGGAGAAAAGCCCGATTTAAAACTTGAAAACTTATACGCAATTTAAAGGAGAAAAAATGGCAATATTAACAGATGAACAAAAAGAAAAAAAGAAAGAGTTAGCAAAATACAAAAGAAAAGTTATAGAACTAGCTGGTGTAGTTCATGATATTGTAGAAGATACAATTTGGACTGAGTACAATAAGCTTCCAGAACTTAGTGAAAAAATTGCAATTGCAATGAAGGATGTAAATAACTTTAAAGAAGAACATCCATATCTTAAGTAGACCACTTATGGAAGATATAAAAAATAGATTAATCTGTGAATGCGGAGAAAAAACTATACAAAATGCAGTTGAGATTTTTCAAAATACAGATCTTCCATATAAAAAAGCAAAAAAGCTTGTAACAGGATGTAGTAAGACTTGTTGCAGGAAACCTCTAATGGCACTATACAATATGGTTGATTTTGGATTCATTGATTATGAAGAGATATCTTTTTTAATAGATGCTAGAAATGATAGAGCAAAGGGTTAATATGAAGAATAATTTAGATGATTTTGTAAAATGGGTAAAAGTAAATCATTTAGAGATGAGAGTATCTACAAATGATGAAGATATTGAAATGATGACTCATTTAGATTTATCAAAAAAAAGATTAAATGAATTACCTGAATCAATAAAAGTTTTAAAAAATCTTACTGTATTAAAACTTTCAAATAATAAACTTTTACAATTACCGGAAGCTATTGGAGAGTTAAAAAATCTAAAAAATCTACAATGTGAAAATAATCTTTTAGAAGAGATTCCAAGTTCAATAGGAAAACTTAATAATCTAATGATTTTAAATTTAAATGGAAATCGTTTAAAAAAATTACCTGAGGAGATATACACTTTAACATCGCTAACAAGACTTACATTAGCGGCAAATAAAATTGAATATATATCTCCTAAATTAAAAAACCTTACAAAACTTTTGTTTTTTTCTTTAGATACAAATGAATTAAGAGAATTACCCGATGTTTTTTCAAATATGAAAACTTTATATTATCTTGATCTTTCATATAATCATTTAAACTTTTTACCTAAATCAATTTCTGAAATACAAGAACTTGAGACACTTCTTTTAGAAGGGAATGAACTAAAAAACTTACCTTCGTTAGAGTCTCATGATATGCTAATAAAACTTGATTTAAGTGATAATTCTTTGGAATCTTTGGGTTTTAATATAAGTAAATTAGAGGATTTAAAAATATTAATTTTAGATAATAATCTATTAACTACCTTGCCTAATGAAGTTTGTAATTTAAAAAATCTAACAATTTTAAGTGCAAGTTCAAATTCACTTACAGAACTACCATCTAAACTTGGAAATTTAAAAAAACTAGAAGAACTTGATATTGAAGATAATAAAATAGATAATTTACCTACTTCAATAGAAAAATTAAAAAAATTAAAAAATCTATATATTGGAAGTAATATAAATCTTACTAGGCCACCTACTTTAGACTTAGAGTATTGTGATATAGATTAAAAAGGAAATATTATGAATGAATTAGAAATTATGGAAGCTGAAGTATTAGAACTTCTCCAAAAAAATTCAAATGATGAATATGCAAAAAACAGTCTTGCTCCATTAATTGCAAAAACTTCTATTAAAATGGGACATTTATATTCTGATTTAGGATTAAGTAGTAGAAAAGAGATGAATCGCTTAATGAAAGCCAATTTTACATCACTAGCAAATGTTAAACCTGATGACATAAGATGGAAAAAATATCTTTATGATTGTATAGAAAAAATTGCGCCTGCCTGCGCTACTTGTAATGATAATACTAACTGTTTTCAATGTTCTCTAGCATCTTAATGCTTATAATTAACTGCACAATAAAAGTAACAATAAGCTTATTAAGAAATCTTCAATATAATTATTCCTATTAAAATAAGAAATATTGCAAGAATTTTTTGTAAGTTTAAACTTGTATTCATATACAAATATTCAATTATAACAAGTCCTAAAATACCAACAGCACACCAAACTGCATAAGCAACACTAGCAGGTAATATTTTCATAGCTTTAGATAAAAGTAAAAAACTACTAACAAGTAATATTAATGTAATAATAGTGGGCAAAGGTTTAGTAAAACCTTCACTAAATTTTAAACCCATTGCCCAAAATGCTTCAAGTATCCCTGCAAGAATAAGATAAGTCCAAGCAAAAGATGTTACTGACATATAAAAGCTCTCCAGCTTTTAAGTTCACTTATCTCTTTTGCATCTTTTACATAATCACCCTCACATAAAAAACCATATACAATATTGCCTTCTTCTGTATAAACAGAACCTATTCCTAATGGAGAAGCTATTTGTTTCATAAACTTGCCAAAGTTTTCAAGAGGCATTGACCATACTTCTATTTCTATTTGAGTTTGACTTGAATTGTCATATATCATTCCAGGACGAATAGGATCTTTATTTTCTAAGACAAATAACCTATACCCTTTTTTTGTTTTTGTTTTTTTCACAAATTTTGCATCAAGATCTGTTAATTGCCAGTTTAAAGGTAATTCACTCATATGCGCCCCACAAACACCAATTAAAATTTCATTTTCATTCATATTAAATTCCTAAATACTTAGAAGAATAAGTTAAAAGTTTTCCTTCTTCAAAATTATCTGCAACAATTGTTACACCAAAAGGAAGTCCATTTTTTCTAAATCCAGCAGGAACTGCAATTGCCGATAAATCAAGAAGATTCATAAAGTTTGTGTAATATCCAAGGTTTGTATTTAATTGAATTGGGTCATTATTAACCTCATCAATTTTATATATTGTTCCTGTTGTAGGAGTAAGCATAAATTCATATTTTTTAAATAATTTATCTGCTATTTTTCTATTCTTTTTTAAAGTGTATTCAGACTCAAAATAATTAACTGCATCAATTTTATCTCCACTTGAAATTATCGCTCTTACTGTTTTTTCTACAAATTGCGGAGTTTTTGTAATCATATTTTTTATAGCAATATATCTCTCAGTTACCCAAGGTCCACTATAAAGTAAATTTGCACTTTCATTAAAAGGTTTATAATCAATTTCTATAGCTTTTCCACCAAGATTTTCAAACTTTTTAACAGCTTCAAAGAAAAGTATTTCGGCCTCTTTATCTCCAAAGAATTTTAAGTCTTCTTTTTTTGGAATTGCAAAAGTAAAACTCTTTTTTTTATCATTATCCTTAGATATATATTTTCTACTATAAATATCATTTTCGTCATAAGAATTCGCAACGTTAAAAACTGTCTTGATTTCTTCTAGAGTTTTCGTAAATACTGTAACGCAATCCAAGCTTCTACAAGCAGGAACAACTCCACTTGTACTAATCACACCTTTTGTTGCTTTTAATCCAATAAGATTATTAAAAGCAGCAGGAACTCTTCCGCTTCCTGCAGTATCAGTTCCAAGTGAAAAACTAGCCATATCAAGTGCAACACTAACGGCACTTCCAGAACTTGAACCTCCTGAAATATATTCAGGATTTATTGAGTTTTTACACTCTCCATAAGGACTTCTAGTACCAACAAGTCCTGTTGCGAACTGGTCAAGATTTGTTTTTCCAATTGGTATTGCGCCTGCTTTAATTAGTTCATTTACTGCATATGAAGACTCTTTTGGGACATATTCATACTCTTTACATCCAGCTGTTGTTGGAATATTTGCTAAATCTATATTATCTTTAATTGCAAAAGGAATACCATAAAGAGGTAAGTCTTTAGGGTCTTTTGTTTCTAAGTTTTTTACATACGGTTCTAATTCTTTATTGCTTAAAGTATATATCCAAATATT
>JBFHGG010000058.1:0-16883 GCA_041583235.1 Halarcobacter sp. | reverse complement strand
TGGATGAAAACCATCAACATCTTTTTGTGGATCAATTGCTTCTAAAATAGTAGTTGTATCAACTTGAGGGGGGAGTGGTAATTGAACTAGAATTCCATCTAAACTTGGATTTTGATTCATTCTATCTATAATATCTAGAATTTCATCTTGTGAGATTGTATCTGGCATCTCATGTACCACTGAATAAATCCCTGCATTTTTACAAGATTTTGCTTTCATGCCTACATAGGTAGAACTAGCAGCGTCATTTCCTACTAAAATAACAGCTAATCCTGGTGTTATTTGTTTTGTACTCTGAAGTTCTTCAACTTCAACTTTTACTTCTTCTTTAATTTTATTAGATAATGCTTTTCCATCAAGAATTGTCATTGCTTTATAGCCTTATATATATTTAATTTTAGCTTGATATAATATCTAAAATCTTTTTAATAATGGATTACATACGACAAGGTATATATGAAAGCTCTCTTTTTTATTAGTTTTTTATGCTCATACTTATTTTCTCAAATCATTGATAACTCTTTTATAACAAAATTTGAATATGGTGCAATGCTTTATGAAAATCCTCGTGGAGTGGGATGTGTCTTATGTCATAAAAAAGGTGACAAAAGTGTAATTATTGCAAAATATAAAGAAAAAGATAGAAAAACAAAAAAAATAGTTGAAAAAGAAATAGTAGCTCCTGCAATTAACAAAGTCTCTTTTGAACTTTTTATTGAGAAAATGACAGCAGATAAAACTGAATCAAAAATTATGCCAACATATTTTTTAACTGATGAAGAGTTGAAATCTTTATATTTTTATATAAAAAATATAAATAAAAAATAAACTTATCCTTTCCTTAAACTAACTTTTATAAAACTTTATATATAATCACGCCTCAAATTAAAAATAAAAGGATAGTTATGTTAGAGGGTATCATAAGAGATAGTATAACAAAACAAGCGACAAAAACTTTAAGAAGAGATGGTTTCTTAATTGCAAACATTTATGGAAAAGGTTTAGAAAATATTAGTGCTGCATTTAAAAGAAATGATTTCATTAAATATTTAAGAAATAAAGAAACAATTGCATTTGATGTAAATGTTGGTGGAAATACTTTAAAAGTAGTTGTTCAAGAATATCAAAAATGTCCAATCACTTCTGATTTATTACATGTAGATTTAATGGTTGCACAACCAGGTGTTAGAACTTCTTATAAAGTTCCTGTAGTATCTGAAGGTACTCCAATAGGTATTAAAAACAAAGGTCTTTTTGTATTCCATAAAAAAAGAGTTCCAGTTAAATGTACTATTGAAGATTTACCAGAGACTTTCACTATTCAAGTTGCAAAATTAGATACAGGTCACTCAGTTCTAGTTAGAGATTTAACAATGCCTCAAGGTGTTGAGTGTTTCTTAGATCCAAGAGTTCCAATCTTAGGTGTAATTAAAGCTAAGTAATTAGTCAAAATGCATCTAATAGTAGGTCTTGGAAATATTGGTGAAAAATACCAATTAACTAGACATAATGTAGGATTTTTAGTTATTGATGAAATAACTAAAAATCTTAAATCTTCAAATATAAACTCCTCAAATATAAATAAATCAAATTTCAAAGCTGATGTTTTAAAATCAGGTTACAATTTATTAGTAAAACCAAGCACTTACATGAATTTATCAGGTGAAGCAGTACATGCAATTAAAGAGTATTATAAAATCGAAATGGAAGATATTATAGTTATTCATGATGATTTAGATTTACCTTTTGGAACAGTAAAGTTTAAAATTGGTGGTGGACATGGCGGACATAATGGTTTACGATCAATAGACTCACATATAGGAAAAGAGTATGTAAGAGTCAGAATTGGAATTGGAAAACCTGCAGATAAGTCTGATGTGTCAAATTATGTATTATCAAACTTTTCAAAAGAAGAATTAAATAAATTAGAAGGTATAATCTCTCATACTATTAAAGCAATAGAAGCAATTAAAACAGCTTCAGATATTGTTGAAGTAAAATCAAAATTTACATTGAAATAAATGAGCATATTAACCAAATATATATTAAAAAAATATCTACTACATTTTATTATTGTTTTAATCTCTCTGCAACTCTTTTTTGTTGGAATGGATTTTTTACAAAATGCTAAGAGTTTGCCTAATTCTGCAAACTTACAACTATTATATCTTATGTATAATAGTTTTTTTACATTAACTCTTACATTGCCATTATCATTAGTATTTGGATGGATTTTAACCTTAGTTATATTTGTGAGAAATAATGAATTAGTTGCTTTTACTTCTTTAGGTGCAAAAAAATTTAATATTTACTCTCCTGTAGTTTTAGTCTCTTTAGTTTTATTAATTCTTCTAATTTTTATTCAGATGACTCCTATGGCATACTCTTATGAACAGAAAAAGAAAATTTTAGATGGAAATTACTTTACTAATAGTAAAGCAGATATCTTTTTAAAATATGATGATAACTTTATCTACTTTAAAAAACTATTACCTTTACAAAAACAAGCTGAAGGTATTCATATTTATAGAGTAAAAGATGATGATATTATAGAAACAATTATTGCAAAAAAAGCATATTTTCAAAATGATAAATGGTATATTGTAGATGCAAAGATAATTAGAAAACCTAATAACTTAAATTTTAAAGATTCAAAACTAGAAGTAAGACATGAAAAGTTTTTAAATATACTAGAAGGATTTAAGCCAAAAATTCTTGATAATGTATATGATGAAAAGTCTACATTTTCTATTATAGATGCGATTTCTGCTTTAGATTTACTGTCTAAACAAGATGTAAATACGGATAAGATTAGAGCTGCAATTTATTATGAAATAGTTGTTCCATTTTTTGTTTTACCTTTAATTATGTTAATATTTATTTATACTTCATATAATAGAAGATTTTTTAATATAGGTTCTTTTACCTCTTTTTCAATTTTTGGTACACTTGTAATTTGGGGTGTCTTTTTTATGCTTCATAAATTCTCAAATAATGGAGTGATTTCTCCTGAAGTCTCTTTACTTTTGCCAATGTTTATTTGGTTTACAGTTTCAATTTTTATTTATAGAAAGAAGAATAATATATAATGGAAAAAATTAAAGCTTATGGAATTTTATTATATAAAATAGAGAAAAAAACGATAAAAGTTTTACTTTGTAAGTCCGTTAAGAGTTTTGATAAATGGGGATGTCTAAAAGGTATGCAAATAGGGAATGAAACTTCTAAAGAGTGTGCCAAAAGAGAATTTAAAGAAGAGTGTGGAATAAAAGTTGAAACATATCTTTTTGAAGAATATTTTTATCAAGAGAATAGAGAGAAAGATATAGGTATTTGGATAGTTGATGCTAAAAAAATATATGATCTAGATAAATATTTTATAGAAGATAAATTGCATGAAAACTATTTATCTTGGGAAAATTCAAGAGTAAAGTTTTTTGATATTGAAGAGCTTCCTGAGATAAAGAAAAAACAAAAAATTTTAGTTAATCATATTAAGGATTTTTTGCAAAATAAGAATCTATCCCATTAGCAATACCTAAGGCTAATCTTTTTTGGTATTTAGTTTGGAATAATCTATTCCCTTCAGTAGGGTGAGTAATATATCCAATTTCTACTAAGACTGATGGCATTTGTGCTCCAACAAGAACCCAAAATGGTCCTTCTCTAACTCCTCCATCAACAACATCCTTATGAAGTTTTCTAACTCCAAATAACATATTCTTTTGAATATCAATTGAAAGTTTATGAGAAGCAGTAATTCTTGGTCTATTAAGTGATTCTAAAAAGACTTGTTTTGTTGCTCCACTCATTTTTCTTACATCAGATTTATTCTCTTTTGCAGCAACTCTTTTAGCTCTTTCACTTCTAGCAGGACTTAAGAAAAATGTCTCAATACCTTTTGCTTTATTTACTCTACTTTTATGTGCAGCATTTGCATGTATAGATAAAAAGATATCAGCTTTTTTCTTATTTGCTAAAATTGTTCTATTTTTAACTTTTATAAACCTATCATTTTTTCTTGTTAAATATACTTTATATCCTCTTTGTTTCAATATTGATTGAAGATATTTTGTAACTTTTAAAACTGTTATTTTTTCATATTTCTTGCCTGAACCAACTGCCCCTGAATCTTTTCCTCCATGTCCAGCATCTAAAACAATAACTCTATTTTTACCTGTTTTTACTATTTTAGGTGATTTTGAAAGTTTTGCTTTTGTTGTACTTACATTTTTATTTGGAATATTTAATACAGTTAGAGTAAGTAGATTTTTATTTATATTATATACAGTTTTTAAATTTGTTTTATTTTCAAAAAGTATTCTTAGAGTGTTGGTCTTTTCTTGTTTTATAACAATCTGTTTAACGCCTTTTATTTGAAGTTTTGTAGGATGGGCATCTTTGAAACTTCCTTTAATATCATAGATATCTTGACTACCACTACGTGCTTTTTTCTCAAAAAATTTTACATAATCTTTTGTTATATTTGTATTGAAATATACAAGTATTTTATTGTTTTTTGCAAAAACATCTTTAATTGTGTATCTAGATTTATTAAGATCAATTTTTGATATTTTTGGATTTTTAGAAATAGTTTTTTTTATTTTTATAGGTTTTATTTTAGTTGAAGCAGTTTTTGTATTATTAATTGTTCCATTATATTTTTTTAATTCTTTTTCATATCTAGAAATATTTTTTTTAAGTTTCTTTCCTGTTGATATTAAAATTTTTAGATTTTTTATCTCTTTGTTTTGATCATTATTTAAAACTGCCTTTAAATAGTGCATTCTTGCAGTGTTGTAGCTTTGTGTTAAATCTTCTGCTGCAAAAAGAAAATTAAGAGATAAAAATAAGAAAGATAAGAGAATAAATTTTTTAAAAATTTTATTCTCCTTTTGTTAGTTTTTCCATTAATTCATGAACAGATATAATTTTATCTAATCTATATCCATTTGAACCAGTGAAGAATAATCCTGTTTCTAAATCACCTTGGTAAGCAGCTCCAAGTCTATCAGCAATACAATATCCAACTGCTTTTGCTTCTACTCCCCTATGACAAGGGGCAACACAATTTGATATACACTGAACTTTAGGAGCAGTGTTATTCTCAATTGAGAATTGTAAATTTGTTCGTACACCTCTTGCAGGAAGACCAACTGGTGATTTCATTAGTTTTATATCATCGGCTTTTGCACCTAATAATACATTTTTTAATTTTGCATCAGCATCACACTCATATGTACCTATAAATCTAGTTGCCATTTGTACACCTGTACATCCCTTAGCTTTAAATTTATCTATATCATTTTTATCCCAGATTCCACCTGCTGCAATAATTGGAATATCTTTACCCCATTTTTTAGACTCTTCAATAACTGGCCCAATAATATTTTCTAATTGAAACTCTTCTTTAAAACAGTCATCATATTTAAAACCTTGATGACCCCCACTTAAAGGTCCTTCAACTATAATTGCATCTGGAACTTTATTGTATTTTTGCCATTTTTTACAAATAAGTTTAAGTGCACGTGCAGAAGATACAATAGGTACTAAGGCAACATCTGGATAATCTTGAGTAAATTGTGGCATATTAGTTGGTAGTCCAGCACCAGTTATAATGATATTAATACCTGCTTCACAAGCATCTTTAACCATTCTTCCATAATCATTACAAGCATGTAAAATATTACATCCTAAGGGAGCATCACCACATATTTTTCTTGCATTTGCAACAATTTCAAAAAAAGAGTCTCTTGAGTAAAAATTCATTACATCTTTTGGTTTATCTTTTCTTAGTACTACATTAACATTTTCACTTTTATTTTTGTAATAACCAGTTCCTACTGATGAGATAACACCTAAGCCACCTTCTTTACTTACATTTCCAGCTAGCTGATCCCAACTAATTCCAACGCCCATTCCACCTTGGATAATTGGATGTTTTATTTCGTATTTTCCTATTTTCAAAAATGGCCTTTTATTTTATTATTATCTTAGCGAAATTTTTTTTACCTTTTTGTAAAATATGTTCACCAG
This sequence comes from Halarcobacter sp., assembly GCA_041583235.1. Classification (GTDB taxonomy): domain Bacteria; phylum Campylobacterota; class Campylobacteria; order Campylobacterales; family Arcobacteraceae; genus Halarcobacter. The sequence continues at coordinate 10,847 of JBFHGG010000058.1, read as the reverse complement.
GTTCTAAATTTAGTTTATCATTTGTAACTTTTTGCTGATTTATACTAACAGCATTTGCTTTTACATCACGTCTAGCTTGTGATGTAGAATTTACTAATTTTGATTCAACTAAAGCTTGACAAATCCAAATACCATTTTCAAGTTCAAACTCTGGCATATCTGTTGGGATATCTTTTTTTGCAAAAACTTTTTTAAATTCTGCTTTTGCATTCTCTCCAGCACCTTCTCCATGGTATCTATCTACTATTTCAATTGCAAGTGAATCTTTTACATCTTTTGGATGTAAAGTTTTATTTTTTACTTTATTTTGTAAATCTTCAATCTCTTTTAAAGATTTTGTTGATAAAAGTTCAAAATATCTCCACATCAATTCATCTGAAATAGATAATACCTTACCAAACATATCAAAAGCTTCATCTGTTACACCAATATAATTATTTAAGGATTTTGACATCTTTTGAACGCCATCTAAGCCTTCTAAAATTGGCATCATCATTACGGCTTGTTGTTTACCACATTTATAAGCTTTTTGTAGTGTTCTTCCCATAAGTAAGTTAAACTTTTGGTCTGTTCCTCCAAGCTCAATATCAGTACCCATAGCAACAGAATCATAACCTTGAAGTAAAGGGTATGTAAATTCACTAACTGCAATAGGAGTATTACTTGCATATCTATTAGCAAAATCATCCCGTTCTAGCATTCTTGCAACAGTTAAATTTGATGCAAGTGAAATAAGTCCAGAGGTACCAAGTTCATTTAACCATTTTGAGTTAAATAAAACCTCAGTTTTTGTAGGTTCTAATATTTTAAATACTTGTTCTTTATAACTTTTGGCATTGTTTAATACATCTTCTTCACTTAATACTTTTCTAGTTTCACTTTTTCCTGTTGGATCACCAATTCTAGCTGTGAAGTCTCCAATTAAAAACTGTACGATTCCTCCATATTTTTGAAAAGTTGCTAGTTTTTGAATTACAACTGTATGTCCTAAGTGTAAATCAGGAGCAGTTGGATCAAAACCTGTTTTAACATAAAAATTTTCACCTTTTTCATAATAATTTCTTAATAATTTTTCAATACCTTCAATATCAATAATCTCAGCTGTTCCTCTTTGTATCTCTGCTAGGGCTTCTTTAATTTTCTCTTCCATTTTTCCTCTTCTTCTATCTTACTTATAAGCATCTTTTTTTGAAAAAAATTCAATTACTTTTGCTTTTTTTTCTATAATTCTTTTAACTTCTTCAGTATTTGAATTATTTAATTCAAATTCTATATCACAATATTGTCTATATGAGTGTTTTTCTCTTCCATATTCAACTGATAAAATATAACCTTCATATTGACTCATATATACTAATAATCGTGCAAGTTCACCTTTAGTATTAGGGAGACTTACTACCATCTTATATTGATATAAAGTATCTTTTGTCCATTTACAAAATAGCATTTCTTCATTGCTCATAATTTTTTTATATGCTTTATCACACATTTTATGATGAATAACTGCTTTATTACCTTCTTTAAATGCTACGATTTCATCGGCAAATTTAGGATGACAACAGTGGTCAAATGATACAGAATTAATACTAAAATTTGAATATATAATCATATTATCAAATTTAAATTTTCTGATTTTACTTGTATATATTTTAAACCTTGCTACAATACCTTGATATTTGATAATATTTTTTTCAATTTCATGTTTTACATGTTTAAAATAATCAACAATAAGAGGTATTTTATGTAGTGACTCTACCTTATATCTAGTTGCAACATCTGGAATTATTTTAGCAAAAACAGAATTAATAATATTTCTTCCTGTTAATTCATCAATCTCTTTTAATCTTTGAGAACATAACATTCTTATTTGTTTTTTTGCACGACTTGTTTTTACCATATCAATCCATGAACATCTTGGAATTGCATAATCAACTGTTTTAATTGATACTATATCAGAACTATGAAGTTCTGATAAAAGAGGTTTTTTTACTTTATTTATATAACATTCAATTGCATTTTTACCAACATCTGTATGAACTGCATACGCAAAATCGTATGCGGTTGAGCCACGAGGTAGGTTGAAAGTATCACCTTGAGGTGAATAAACAACTATCTCCTCTGAATATAAATCTTCTTTTGTATTAGCATAAAACTCTTCAATATTATCATTAGAATATTCTAATGATTTAAGCCAGTTTAAATTTGGTTGTTGTTTTGCACCTGTTTTATACATCCAATGTGCTGCTATTCCATATTCCGCAACTTTATTCATTTCAAAAGTTCTAATTTGTACTTCATAGATTTTTGAATTATAAAATACTGTTGTATGTATAGTTTGATAGCCATTCTCTTTGGGATTAGAAACATAATCTTTAAATCTAGAAATTAAAGGCTTATATTCTAAATGTAAATATCCTAAAACTTTGTAACAATCAATATCTTTATCTACTAATATTCTAATTGCAAGAAGGTCAAGTACTTCATCCATACTAACACCTTTTCTTTGCATCTTTAAATAAATTGAATAGTAATGTTTAATTCTTGAGAATATTTGTACCTTATTTAAATCAACCTCATTTTTTTCAAGAAGTTTTTTTGTAGAAGATATAAATTTATTAAATGTAAGTTGAATTGCATGCTGATGTTCTGTTATAAAATCATCTATTTTTTTATATTCATTTGGATAGAGATAAAAAAATGATAAATCTTCTAAATGATTTTTAACTGTAGAAATACCAAGCCTATGAGCAATTGGTACATAAACTACTAATGTTTCTTCTGCAATTCTTTGTTGTTTATTTTCAGGTAATGCTGATAATGTTAGCATATTATGAAGTCTATCACAAAGTTTTACAATTAAAACTCTAACATCATCAATTGAAGTAATTAACATTTTTCTAAATGTCATAGCAGATGAAATTAATTTAGTACTAGAACCAGAAGGAGCTAATTCATGCTCTCTAATTTCATCGATTTTTGTAAGTCCATCAACCATTCTAGCAACATTCTCACCCCATTTTTCTTTTACAAAGTCCAAAGAATATTTTGTATCTTCAACTACATCATGTAAAAGTGCAGTAGCAATAATATCTTCATCTTTAGAAAAATGTGAAGCAATAGTAGCAACTAAAAGAGGATGAACAGCATATGGTTCTCCACTTTTCCTGAATTGACCTTCATGTGCTTTAATTGAAAAAACTATTATATCTTGAAGTTTTGCGCTTATATTCGCTTCATTCTGAAGAATACTTATAGCATCCTCTAGATTGTCAATTTTTTGAATTTTTTGAATAAATGGATCCATTTTGTTCCTAGGAGGTTATAAAAGCCTTAGCTTTTATAACTATTCTTTGTCTACTAAACCTTCGATTACAAGTAATCCATTTGCAATTTCATCAATTGCAATGTCTGTATATTTCATATGTTGAGTATTTTGTTCTAATAAAGGTTTAGCACCTTTACTTAATTCGTCAGCTCTTTGACCAACAGCTATAGCTAAAATATATCTATCATTATTTACTTTTTTTAAAGCTTTTGACATTCTTTCTTCTAATCTCATTAAAATTCCTTATTTCTTAATTATTTTACTATTGAACATTTAGCATAATCGCCATTAATTATATTAAGTAAGTTACCTTTTTCACTCATATTTGCAACAACTATAGGTAACTTATTGTCTTTTGCAAGTGCAATTGCAGTATCATCCATAACTTTGATATGGTCTTCTAAAGCTTGGTCATAAGTTATTGTATTTAACTTAACAGCATTATCATATTTCATAGGATCTTTATCATAAACACCATCTACTTTAGTTGCTTTAATTAACATCGTAGCTCCGATTTCTGTAGCTCTAAGTGTAGCTGCAGTATCAGTTGTAAAGTAAGGATTTCCAGTTCCTGCTGAAAAAATAACAACTCTACCTTTTTCAAGATGTCTAGTTGCTCGTCTAACAATATATGGTTCTGCTATTTGTTCCATTTTAATGGCAGTTTGTAATCTTGCACTCAAACCTTTATGTTCTAAGGCTTCTTGCATTGCAACACCATTTATAACAGTTGCTAACATTCCCATATAATCAGCACTAGTTCTTTTTATAACACCATCAGCAGCAGCTGTAACACCACGAACAATGTTTCCTCCACCAATAACAATTCCAACTTCAATATTATTATTAACTAATTCTTTGATTTCATTTGCAATATAATCTAAAGTTTTTGTGTCAATACCATATCCATCAGCACCAGCAAGTGCTTCACCTGAAAATTTTACAAGTACTCTTTTGTTCATTGTGTTCCTTTTATAATTGTGCGATTATATCTAAATAATTCTAAAGAATTAGTTAAATTAAATTTAACTTAAAGACCATTCATAAAATGGTAAAACATTTATCTCAAAATTGTCATAAAAAAAATGCTCATTATTTGAAACTGTAATTATATTTAATTCTTTTATTTTATATTCTTCTAGTTGTTTTTTAATTTTTTTTAATTGAGATTGCATCATAAAAGAGTTAAAAAAAGGAATAGATACAATGGCATAATTTTTACTAGGGATATAAAAATCTATATAATCTAAGTAATAAATTTTTTTATATTTATTTACTAATTCTAAAAAAATAATGTTAGTTAGTTCATTTTTAAATTTCTTCTTATGCGTTGTTGCACTAAGTAGGGCATGATTATAACAGTATATTTTTTTCACAGATTTCATATGTTCAAATTTAGAAATAAAATAAATAATTTTTTGTTCTTCAAATTTTGAACACTGTTCATAAAATTTATCTTTAGATATTTTTATCTTATTTTTTAATGATAGATATAGTTGATTTAAGGATTTTTTTTCATCAATATTTAAAATAAGAATTTTTAATATCTCTTCTGAAGTTTTATCATTATTAATAAGTTTTATGTGATTTTGCAAATCTTGTAATATTTTAAATTCACTTGTTTGAGTAGATTGTGGTAGATTTCCAAATTTTAAGAAAGAGTTAAAACTGTGCGTTGTATTTTGATTTTTTTTATCATGTAAAAGATATTCTTCAAAATCTAAGGCTGTCAAAAAAATATTTTTATACCCTTTTAAACTCTTATTTTCTTTACTTGAGATGATTACACTATCACAAAAAGGTATTTTAAAATCAAAAGAAAAGTTTTCTAAAATTATAACTTTAATTTTATTTCTAAAAACATACTCTTCTAAATGTTCTTTAATTTCATTAATTTCATTTCTACAATCTTCAAAATCTATATATAAATAATCTTCAGATTTAAAATTTGTAAGATAATCAAAAATCAAGAAGCTTTTTCCTGTTTTCGGCGCTCCTTGAATTATTGTTTTTGGGTGAGTTATTCTAGTTTTACGTTCAATGAAATTTATTTTAGAAAATTCTATTTCATGGCAAAACTCTAGACTTGTCATTATTTATTTTTTGTTGTACTGATTTTCATTTAAGAGAATTGCTTCTTTTATTGCATTTACATAACTTTTTGTATTTATTTTTCTATTATTTTTATATGCTATATCAAAAGCTGTTCCATGGTCAACAGATGTTCTTATAATAGGAAGATTTAGACTTACATTTATACTTTGATCAAAATAAAGAGCTTTTAATGGAGCTAATCCTTGATCATGATACATAGCAACAAAATATTTATAGTTTTTTCTTGACATTGGAGAAAAAGCAGTATCAGGAACCATTGGCCCTTTAAAAATATTTTTATCTAAAATTTTATTTGCTTTTTTTATTGCTTTAAAAATTTCAATTTCTTCATTTCCTAAAACACCATTATCACTTGCATGGGGATTTAATCCTAATACAGCAATATTATCCGATTTTACACTTTCATAATAATCTATAAGAAATTGTGTTAATTTTTCTTCATCAATAGATTTTGCTACTTTTTTTAGTGCAATATGTTCTGTAAAAAGTGCAACAAACATTTTTTTGCAGCCTAGCATCATAATTGCATTTTTCCCAAAGTAATCTCTTAGAACCTCTGTATGTCCTTTATATTTAATATCAGCTTTACTCCAAGACTCTTTATTTATTGGTAAAGTTACAATAGCTGATACCTTTTTCTTCTCTGCTAAGTTTATAGCCTCTGTAAAAGATGTATATGAAAACTTACCTGCTTTTTTTGAAACACGTCCTGCTTTAATTTCAAACTCACCTTTTATATTATAGGTTTTAAAATCTTTTGGAATTTCTAAAGATAAAAGTTTTGATGCTTGTTTTAACATAGATTTATTTATGCAATATATTGGATTACAAATTTTAGAAATCTTTTCATGAGATTTTAAAGCAATTTCTATTCCTATACCATTTAAATCACCTATTGAGACTGCAATTTTTGGTAATTTTATTTGATTCATAATAATTCTTTCATATCTTTTATAGCTTTTTCTAATCCTATAAAAACTGAACGGGCAATGATACTTTGGCCAATATTTAACTCTTTAATTGCTTTGATTGAAGAGATTTCTGTAACATTCTGATAATTTAAACCATGACCTGCAGCTACTTTTATTTTAAGCTCTTGTGCTTTTAATGAAGCTTTTTTTATCTGTTTTTTGCTTTTATCTAAAAGTGTTTTAAGTTCATCTCTTGATAATTCTAAATCTTTTATTGAATGATGTGAATTTCCTAAATTTCCATAAAGCATTGCATAAACATTTGCAAAAGTTCCTGTATGCAATTCAATCCATTCTACTTCTAATTTTGAAGAGAGTTCAATCATTTTTTTATTAGGATCTATAAAAAGTGAAACTTCAATTTCATTAGCATGAAGTTTTTTTATTGCATTTTCAATTCTTTTGAAATTTGTTTCTAAATCTAAGCCACCTTCTGTTGTAACTTCATTTCTATTTTCAGGAACTAAAGTAGCACGCATAGGTTTCATTTTACATACTATATCAATAATATCTTCATTTATTGAACACTCTAAATTTACAGGAAGAGTTGATTGCTCACAAATTTTTTTTGCATCTTCATCATGTATATGACGTCTATCTTCTCTTAAATGAATTGTAATTTGATCTGCACCTGCTAATTTACAAATACCAAGTGCATCTAGAGGATTTGGGTCATTGATTTTTCTAGCTTCTCTTAAGACTGCTATATGGTCTATATTTACGCCTAATAACAAATGTTTTCCTTTATAAAAATTTTTATGATAAGTCTTTTAATGTAGAAATATTTGCTGCGAGTTTATTATGCACTTCTAAATACTCCTCTTCAGGAATTGAATCAGCTACAACTCCAGCTCCTGCTTGGAAAATAATTTTATCTTCTGTTAGCATTGAAGTTCTAATTGTAATAGCAGAATCCATATTTCCATTAAATCCAAAATAAGCAATACTTCCTGAATAGAAATTTCTTTTTATTCCTTCATATTGGGCAATTAATTCCATTGCTCTAATTTTTGGGGCTCCAGTCATAGTCCCTGCTGTAAATGTTGCAGCAAATAAATCAAACATGTCATATTTATCATCTATTACAGCTTCAACATCTGAAACTATATGCATAACATGTGAATATCTTTCTACTCTCATTAGATCTGTAACTTTTACCGTCCCTGGTTTTGAAACCCTTCCTACATCATTTCTTCCTAAATCAACAAGCATAAGATGTTCTGCTCTTTCTTTAGGATTATTAATCATTTCATTTTCCATCTCAAGATCTTTTTCAATTGTTCGACCTCTTTTTCTAGTGCCTGCAATTGGTCTTAGAAGTAAATGTCCATCAACAAGTTTTATCATAACTTCAGGCGAAGATCCAGCAATAGAAAATTTTTCATATTCTAATAAATATAAATATGGACTTGGATTTTTTGATCTTAAGGCTCTATAAAAACTTAAATGATCAACTTTCGCTTTTTGAATAAATCTATTTGACATTAGAATTTGAAATACATCTCCAGAGCGAATCATCTCTTTTGATTTTTTAACCATTTCAAAGAACTGTTCTTTTGTATAATTAAATTTACCCTCATCTAAAATTTCAGCTTTTTTAAGAGCTGTGAAGCTATATGGAGTGTAAAGTTCTGCTTCAATTTTTTCTAAATCATTTTTTTTAGAATCAAGTGAAGTAATCATGATTAGTTTTGATGTTTTATGAGAAAAACCTAATATAATAGCAGGACGAATTAAGTCTAAATCTGGAATATTTAGTTGGTCTTCTAAGTTATTCATTGATTTTTTTAGAGTAGGTTCAAACTCTTTTCCCATATCATATCCGATATTTCCAATAAATCCATCAATAAATCCAATTCCTAATTCTAAAGCTTTTTGTTTATAAAACTCTTTATCAAATGTTTTATAATATTTTTGCAAAAATTTTAGAGGATTTGATTCAACCTCATTTGTAATTCCTTCTTCATTTTTATGATAACATTTATTATTATCATACCAAACTCTCTCTCGTGTACCAATGGCAATAAAAGAGTAATTCCCTTCACTAGAATTAATTGTACTTTCAAATAGAAAAGTGATTTCATTTTTATATAGATTTTTAATTTTTTCATAGATCGATACAGGAGTGAATTGATCTAGAAAAAGTTCTTTAGAATAAAATTGCATTATAAATATTGCCCTTAATTTTTTATTTTAGAATGTTAAGATAAATGCACCAGAAACATTAAGCTTTTTCTTAATATTATCAGTTGCTAGTTTTGCTTGTCCTCTTGTATTATAAGGTCCAATTAGTACTTTATGGAATGTTTTACTATTGATATTAACTTTATAAACCTTATAAGAAAAACCTTTATTTGTAATTGAATTTAAATATTTTGTACTAGGTATTTTTGAAAATGCACCTATTTGTACATAAGTACCTTTTGGTTTTGTACTTGTAGTATTTGAAGAAACTTTTTTACTTGGAGTCTTAACAACTTTTTTAACTTCAACTTTCTTAACTATAGGTTTAGGTTCTTCTCTAGCTATTTTCTTAGGAGGAGTATAAACATCTTCAGTTTTTTTCACATCAAAAACATCAGGTTTTGATACTTTTGTTACATTTTCTATTACTTTTTCTTTTTCTTCAATTTTTTGAAGGTTTAATTTGCTATCTATTTGTTCTTCATTAGCTGCAACTTGTTCTTTCTCTTCTTGGATATTTTTTAATTTTTCATTAATGATTTTTTGATACTGTTCTTCTATATTTTCACTTGCTAATACTTGTTCACTTTTATTATCATTTGATTTAGAAAAAGAATCATTTTCTGAAGAATCATTTGTTAAAAGACGAATAACTATAATAGTTAATAAAAATAATATAACTAATACTAGCCCTAATATTAAGTATTTCTTTTTATTTATTTCATTATTTGTGTTTGATGAAAGCATTATATCACTATATTCTTGCTCTTCTTGAATTTCGATCTCTTTATCAAGTCTTGCATGAGTACTATTTTGAATAGGTTCTTCATATACTGCTTCGGCATTATTAATCTCATTTAATCTTTGTTCAATTTCATCTTTTTCTTGCTTTAATTGAACTTTTTTTATAAATTCTTCGCCTCTAATTTCCATAAAATATATCCTTTAAAATGATTCCTTTAAAAAGGAATTTTTTCAGTTATTTCTTCTTCTTATTACTGGAAAGGAATTCCACTTAAAAGAACTAAGATTATAAAAGGCTTTTAGAATCTTGTGCCGAAGCACTCTCTTCAAGAAAGCCTTTAATCTTAATATATTACTTAATACGTCGACTTCTCATAAATAACAAAATCACGAGCAAGAGTCTTAAGCTCTTCTTTAATACTAGCTTGTAATTCTGTGTTATTAATATCATCTAATACATCACATATTTTATTTGCTATTATTTCAAACTCTTTTTCTTTCATTCCACGTGCTGTTAAAGCAGGAGATCCTACTCTAATACCTGATGTTACAAATGGAGATCTTGTTTCACCTGGCACTGTATTTTTATTTACAGTAATTCCTGCATTACCTAAGGCTGCATCTGCATCTTTACCTGAAAACTCTTTATTAAGAAAAGATACTAATACAAGATGATTATCTGTTCCATTAGAAACTATATCATATCCTCTTTTCATTAGAACTTCTGCTAAAACAGAAGCATTTGCTTTTACTTGTTTTGCGTATTCTTTCCATTCTGGTGCTAGAATCTCTTTAAATGCTACTGCTTTTGCTGCCATTACATGAACTAATGGTCCACCTTGTAAGCCTGGGAAGATTGCGGAGTTTATTTTCTTAGCAATATCTTCATCATTAGTCATAATCATTCCACCTCTAGGACCTCTTAAAGTCTTATGAGTTGTTGTTGTTACAACATCAGCATATGGAAAAGGTGATTGATGTTCATTAGCTGCAACTAATCCAGCTATATGAGCAATATCAGCAAATAAAATTGCACCTACTGCATCAGCTATTTCTCTAAATTTTTTAAAGTCTATTTCTCTTGCGTATGCAGAAGCTCCACAAACAATTATTTTAGGTTGAACTATTTTAGCTATATCCATAACTCTATCATAATTTATTCTTCCATCTAATTCTACACCATAATAGAAAGCGGAATAGTTTTTACCAGAAAAAGAAGGTTTAGAACCATGTGTTAAATGTCCACCATGAGAAAGATCCATACCAAGAATTTTATCACCAGCTTTAAGAAGTGCTGCATAAACTGCACCATTTGCTTGAGATCCTGCATGAGGTTGAACATTTGCATATTTACAATTAAAGATTTCACAAGCTCTATCAATAGCTAATTGTTCTGCTTGATCAGCAAATTCACAACCACCATAATATCTTTTATATGGATATCCTTCAGCATATTTATTTGTAAACACTGAACCCATAGTTTGCATTACTGCTGGAGATGTGAAGTT
>JBFHGG010000057.1:0-16974 GCA_041583235.1 Halarcobacter sp. | reverse complement strand
TTACACTACTACAGCTGATGGGTTAAGAGGTTATTTATCCTCGCACAGAAAAGGTGGCAAGGGAGAAAAGGACATATATGAGATAATCAATGATTACCTCGGGATTAAAGCAATTAGTTTGCTTAAAGGAGAGTTTGTTATGTCTGATGGCTCATCAACCGGAGATGACCTTCTTGCCCTCTTAACTTGTGATAACTGTAATGATACAGATGCAGAAAATGTAGAACTGAGAATTAAACCCGATGGGTCCTTTCACAGTACTTTAAATAGATGTAAAGATTATAGCTCTTTTAAATCAGATCATGCTTTAATTAAATACTCAGGTTTAATTAAAACTTCACCTTTTGCCGCAACTATGATGGGGCTATTTTTACTTTCACTTGCAGGTCTTCCACCTTTTGCACTTTTCTGGGGAAAATTATACTTAATTGGAAGTGCTGTAAATGCAGGATATATGCTGTTATCACTTATTATGGTAATAAATGCAGGAATAGCAGGATTTTATTATTTAAAACCAATTGTATATATGTTCTTAAAAGATCCAATTGAAGGAAATAATACAAAATATATGACAAATGTAACAGCTACAATTAAAACATTAATTGGCTTTTGTGCAATATTAACTATATTATCAATATTTTTAATTGAACCATTATTAGAGATAATCTCTTATTATGTTCAAATCTCTGGTTACTAGGATTTACTCCTAGTAACTATTCACTTTTTTAATGAAGCTACTAGTTTATCGGCCATTTCTATTAGTCTTTTTTTATAATTAGCTACTAAATCTTTATGGGGAGTTATTGCTTGCCAATCCACAACTTTTGCACCAATTGCTGTAGAAGTATGTTCCATGAATGTTTTTGAAGTATAAAAACTATGATTCATAAAATATTTAGTAGTATTATAATTAATTAAAATAGATGTTTTTTCTAACTTAGCTTTTCTATGAGTAGATTGAACTTGTCCATAAGGCCAATAATAGTATGCAACCATTCTTTCAGATATTTTTGCATGAACTTTATTTCTAGAAAATAGATTGTTTCTATCAGCTAAAATTACGAAGGCATCTGCTTCTTCTATTTCATCTAAAACATCATTTAAATCATCTTTCATTATACACTTTGCTGGATTATCACCTTTTTTTTGTGTACAACATCTACATTGTGTACATTTAACAATTTGTAATTCGCTAAATTTTGTTATGTGATTTTCAATTCCTAAAGAAGTAAAATAATTACTCAAAAAAGTTATTACTTTTTTCGTCTCATCATGATATTTTTCTATGCAATCAATAAATTTTATGACCATAATTAGTCCTTAATTATATCTTTATATAAAATTTTAACATCATTGTGTGAATTAAAAGTGACATTAATGATAAAAAAGTGACAAATTCTAAGCTAAACTAAAAGTAATTGATAACTTGTTACAATCCCATACAAATTTTAAAAATTATAAGGAAACTCTTTGAAAACTATAAGTGTTGCACACTCTCCTGATGCGGATGATATTTTTATGTATTATGCAATTAAATTTGGATGGGTTACTCCAAAAGATGCAGTTTTTACAAATATAGCTGATGATATTGAAACTCTAAATAAAGCTACACTAAATGGTGAGTATGATATTTGTGCTATCTCTTTTGCTTTATATCCCTTTGTTAAAGATGATTACGCTTTATTAAAAACTGCTGTCTCTTTTGGTGAGGGGTATGGTCCTAAGCTTATAAAAAGAAAAGGCACTAAATTAAAAAGAAATTTCAAAGTTGCTTTAAGTGGTGAGTTTACAACAAATGGCTTACTTTTTAGAATTGCATACCCTGAAGCTAGAATAACGTATATGAATTTTTTAGATATTGAAAAAGCTGTAATAGATGGAACAGTTGATGCTGGAGTTTTAATACATGAGTCAATTTTAACTTATAATGATGAGCTTGAAGTAGAAAGAGAGATATGGGATATTTGGCTTGAACTTTCAGGCGGAGGTTTACCTTTACCTTTAGGTGGAATGTGTATAAGACGTTCAATTCCATTGCACAGTGCAATCGATTATGAAAATACTTTAATTAAAGCTGTTGATGTTGCAAATAAGAATAGAAAAGTTTTAGCTCCAATGCTTCTTGAAAAAGGTTTAATAAGAGTTGATGCTGCTACTTTAGATAAATATTTAGACCTTTATGCAAATGATAATTCAGTTAATTTAAGTGAAGTTCAATATAAAGCTTTAGATAAACTATTTGAATTAGGTTATAAAAATGGTTTTTATGAAAATCTTATTTGTGCAAAAGATTTTCTAATTCCTAATGAGTATGAGGATTTAAGAGCAAAGTGAAAGAAGAAAGTAAATTAGTGAATTCCTATAAAACTATTGACTTTTCAAAATACTGCTCTATAAAAATAGGGCCTATAGCAGAAGTAAAAATAATTAATGAAATAGGCGATTATGATGATTATCAGATAATTGGTAAGGCTAATAATTTACTTGTTTCAAATGTCCATCCAAAATTTGCTATTTTAGGAGATGCATTTAATTATATAAAAGAAGAAGATGGAAAACTATATGTTGGCTGCGCAACAACATCTGGAAAGCTTTTAAGTTATTCTAGAAATAATAATATCGCTAATTTAGAATTTTTAGCCAAACTTCCTGGAAATCTTGGTGGCTTAGTTAAGATGAATGCAGGTTTAAAATCTTGGGAAATTTTTAATTATATAGATAAAATTAAAACAAAAGATGGTTATATTAAAAAAGAAAATATTGATTATTCTTATAGAGATACTAAAATTAATGATATTGTTTATGAAGTAGTTTTTAATATAAAGAAGGGTTTTTCAAAAGAAAAACTAAAAGAGTTTAATAAAATGAGAGACAATCAACCTCAAACTGCAAGTGCGGGTTCATGTTTTAGAAACCCACAAGGGGATTTTGCAGGAAGATTAATAGAAGAAATTGGTTTAAAAGGTTTTAAAAAAGGTGATATGGCTTTTTCAGAAGTACATTCAAATTTTTTAGTTAATTATGGAAATGGAACTTATGAAGATGCAATATATCTAATAAATCTAGCAAAAAATAGAATAAAAGAGAAGTTTAATATACAGATGAAAGAAGAAATAGTAATTTACTAAAATTAATTGCTTTTAATCTATTTATGATAAAATTCCGCATTGTAAAAAATCGGTTAATAGTGGAGTATGAAATATAGTGAAAAATTTAGTAATAGTAGAGTCACCAGCAAAAGCAAAAACAATATCAAAATTCTTGGGTAATGATTACACAGTAATGGCCTCAATGGGACATGTAAGAGATTTACCAAAATCAAAACTTGGTTTTGACCCAGAGAATAATTTTGAACCCAAATATCTTGTATCTACAGATAAGAAAAAAGTCATAACAGATTTAAAGAAGCAAATTAATAAAGATACTACTATTTACCTCGCGGCCGATGAGGATAGAGAGGGAGAAGCCATTGCTTGGCATTTAATTCCCGCACTAAAAATAGAAAAAAATCCACTAAAAAGAATTGTATTTCATGAAATTACTAAAGATGCAATTTTAGAAGCTATTAATAATCCAAGAGAAGTAAATCAACATTTAGTAGATGCACAACAAGCAAGAAGAATACTTGATAGGGCAGTTGGATATGAACTTTCACCTTTATTATGGAAAAAAGTAAGATATGGACTTAGTGCAGGAAGAGTTCAGTCTGTTGCAGTTAGAATTATTGTTGATAGAGAACTTGAAATAAGAGCCTTTATTCCAGAAGAATTTTGGAAAATTAAAGCTGATTTTATAAGTCCTGAATTCAAAGCAGAATTAGCAAAAATTGATGGAAAAGCTAAAAAAGTTAAAAATGAAGAAGAAGCTAAAGCTATTGAGGCTTCAATAAATCAAGGTGATTTTACCTTAGATGATATCGAAGAAAAAGATTCAAGCAGAAATCCTGCAGCTCCTTTTACAACTTCAACTCTACAACAAGAAGCATCTAGAAAACTTGGATATTCTGTAAAACAAACAATGATTATTGCTCAACAATTATATGAAGGTAATGTTGGAAATATTCCAGGTCATACAGGTGGTTTAATTACTTATATGAGAACTGACTCATTAAACCTTTCAAAAGTAGCAACAAGTGCAGCTAAAGAAGTTATAGAAGCTGAATATGGAAAAGAGTATTCTTTATCAAAACCAAGAGCTTATAAATCAAAAGCAAAAGGAGCTCAAGAAGCTCACGAAGCAATTAGACCTGTAGTATTAGCCTTAAAACCAAGTGATATAAAAGCTTATGTTGATAATTCACAATATAAACTTTATTCTCTTATTTGGAAAAGAACACTAGCAACACAAATGCAAGCTGCAAAAATTGCAAATACAACATATAAAATTACTGCAGGGAAAAATAAAGAGTTTGAATTTCAAGTAAAAGGTCAAAGAATTATTTTCCCAGGGTTTATGAAAGCATATACTGAAGGAAGTGATAATCCTGAATCAGCACTTGATAGTACAGAAAAAATCTTACCAACAATAAAAGTTGGGACTGTTTTAAATCTTGAACATTTAGATTTAGAACAAAATTTTACAAAACCCCCAGCAAGATATACAGAAGCTTCCCTTGTAAAAAAACTAGAATCTGAAGGAATAGGAAGACCATCAACTTATGCTCCAACTATTTCAACAATTCAAGCAAGAGAGTATGTAGTTAAAACAGAAGATAAAAAACTTGCACCTACTCCAACGGGAGAAATAGTAAATAGTTTCTTAGTAGATCATTTCCCCGGCATTGTAGATTTAGGTTTTACTGCACGGGTAGAAGAAGAGTTTGATGAAATCGCAGATGGAAAAATAGCTTGGCAACAAGTTATGCAAGAGTTTTATGGAGATTTCAAAAAAACAATTACTGAAAAAGAAGAGAGTGTAAATAAAGAAGACTATCTTCAAATTAGAGAAATGGGTATTGATCCTAAAAGTGGAAAACCAATGAGTGCTAGAGTTGGAAGATTTGGTCCTTTCGTTCAAATTGGTACAAAAGATGATGAGGAGAAACCACAGTTTGTAGCAATTCCTGAGCATCTTAATATGGATACAATTACTATGGATGAAGCATTGTTCTTGTTTACACTTCCAAGAGTTGTAGGACAAGATGCAAATGGGGATGATATTAAAGCTAATATTGGAAGATTTGGTCCATACTTACAAGTAAAAACAAACTATTTCTCACTTAAAACAGATGATCCTTATAAAATAGAATTGCCAAGGGCTTTAGAAGTAATTAAAGAGATTACAGAAGCTAAAGAAAAAGCTACAATAAAAATATTTGAAAAAGAGAAAATTCATATTTTAATTGGAAGATACGGTCCTTATATTAAACAAGGAAGAAAAAACTATAAGATACCAAAAGGAATAGAGGCTGAAGATTTAACTTTAGAGCAGACTTTAGAGATTATTGAAAAAGATCCAAAATCTAAAACAGGTGCAAAAAAAGCTCCTGCTAAGAAAACTGCTGCAAAAAGAAAACCAGCAGCTAAAAAAACTCCTGCAAAAAAAACAGCAGCTAAAAAACCTGCTGCTAAGAAGACAATAAAATAAAATATGAAAATTGGGATATTATCGGATAGTCACTTTAAAAGTGACTATACCAAAGAGGTAATTGATTTACTAAAAGAAGAAAAAAGTGAATATCTTATTCATGCAGGTGATTTATGTATTGAACAGAATCTAAAACATTTGGAAGAATCAGGATTGATTTATGTAAGTGTATTTGGAAATAATGATATGTCACTAGTTTCTGTGTCAAATAAATATAATATAAAACAAGAGCCTTATAATTTTAAAATTAAAGAAACAACTTTTAAATTAATGCACTTACCTTATTATATGTCAGGCGATTGTGATGTAGTGATTTTTGGGCATACACATATTTTTGAATCTGAATATAACAATGGAACATTATTTGTTAATCCAGGTGAAGTTTGTGCTAGAGAGAAACCAAAAATAGAGTGTGTACTTTTAGAAATTAATGATAATGAGTATATAATTAATTATTACTCAAGAGATATAAATGAAAAAGAATTTGTAAAAAAAGAGATAAAATATGAACGAAAATAAAGAAATTTTTTTATGTGCTATTTGTAATATAGAGAGTGGAACATGTAATGAAGATTGCAAATTTTGTACTCAAAGTGTAAAATATAAAGCAGATATTCAAAGATATAAAACAAAAGAAATAGAACAAATAGTAAAAGAAGCAAAAAGAGCAAAAGCAAATAATGCTAATGGTTTTTGTTTAGTAACAGCAGGAAAGGGGCTAACTGATAAAAGACTTGCCTTTGTTTGTGAAGCTGCACGTGCTGTAAAAAAAGAGAACTTAGGTTTAATTTTAATTGCATGTAATGGTACAGCATCAGTTGAACAAATTCAAACGCTAAAAGAAGCAGGTGTTGATGCATATAATCATAACCTAGAGACTGCACAAGATTTTTATAAAGAGATTGTTACAACTCATACTTGGGAAGAGAGATATCAAACTTGTTTAAACGTTAAAGAAGTAGGATTAAGACTTGTATGTGGTGGAATTTTTGGTTTAGGGGAAACACAAGAACAAAGAATTTCTATGCTTGAATCTATTGCTTCTTTAGATCCTATGAATGTACCATTAAATTTTTTCCATCCAAATGAAGCTTTACCAATAGTTGAAAATAGTGTTACAAGAGAAGAAGCTTTTGAATTAATTACATTAGCTAGAAAAATGGTTCCAAATGCAATGAAAATCATGGTTGCAGGGGGAAGAGAGTTAATGTTTGGCGAAGAGCAGTATAAAATCTTTGAAAAAGGTGCAAATGCCTTTGTAATTGGAGATTATCTTACAACTGCAGGTAGATCACCGTCTGAAGATATAGCTGAACTTGAAAAACAAGGCATTAAAGTTATAAGAGAAAGAGACTAGGTTTAGGAGCATAAATGACTGAAGAAATATTAATAATCATATCAATATCTTTAATAATATTTACTTCTCCTTTAATCTCTAATCTTTTAAGGCTGCCTACAATTGCAGTTGAGATTACCCTTGGAGCCTTAGCCGCATATTTTGCTTTTATAGTTGAACACTCTATTTTAGAGCTAGTTGCAGAGCTAGGCTTTTTATATCTAATGTTTCTTGCTGGGCTTGAAGTTGATTTAAAAAAGATTGTGAATATTTCAAGTAGCCTTTTAAAAAAGGCTTTTTTATATAATATAATTCTTTTTTCATTATCAGCTGCTATTACTTTTTATCTAAATTTAGGATATATATTTATTGTTGTACTTCCTCTTATTTCTATTGGATTATTAGCAGCTTTAAAAAAAGAGTATGGGGATGTTCCTTGGATTCAATTATCTATTACTATTGGACTAATAGGTGAGATAGTATCTATTTTTGCTTTAACTACGGTATCGGCTGCTTTAGAGTTTGGTTTAAATTTTGAATTTTATAAAACTATGGTTTTATTCACTATTTTCCTTATTTCTATGCTATTTATTTATAAGCTTTTTCACAATCTTATTTGGTGGTATCCAGAAATAAAAGCTTATTTAATGCCTAAAGTTGATAATCAAGAACAAGATATTAGAATCTCTATGGCAATATTTTTCTTAATGATTACTGTTATGATTTATTTACATCTAGAAGTTGCTTTTGGGGCATTTATTGCAGGGACTTTTATTACTACTTTCTTTGAAGAGCACAATAAAGAACTTCCTCATAAACTTGAACATTTTGGTTTTGGTTGGCTTGTTCCTATTTTCTTTATATATGTAGGTTCATCTTTTGAGTTAGAGTCAATTTTTCAAGATGGTTTAGTTTATAATGCATTTATGATTGTTCTTGCTATGATATTCATACGAATTGTTGCTTCTATGCTTTTTGTAAAAGAGATGGGATGGAATAGATTCTTTATGATAGGGCTTTCTCATTCAATGCCATTAACGCTTTTAATTGCCGTTGCAACCTTAGCTTACCATAATCACTCAATAACACAGTTTTACTATTACTCTTTTATTCTTGCATCTATAGTGGAAGTTTTAGTTGTAATGATTGCTATTAGATTGATTTCTAATTTTGTTAATTTAAATGAGAGTTCTAAGTCTTAGAAAACTCTCATTTATTTTGGTTTTTTAATATATATTTTTTGTTAAAAGTTTATTCGTAGACTTTTATAATACTTACCATTTCATCATCATATGTTACTTCATAGTTTTCAGGAAATTCTGCAAGTTCTACTACAACTCTAAAGAATTTTTCTTTTTGATGATTTCCTACCGCTATTTTAGGAAAGTTTGTAGATTCTAATGTTTCTCTTTTTGTATAAAAATTCTCTTTAGCCATATAATCTAAAACAATTTTTTTCTTACCTGGAAGAGTAATTTTTTTTGTAACTTTGTATTTTGAATAAATATCAATTTTATCATTATCATACTCTATTTTTACAAAAGGCAAAATCTCTTTTTCATTTGTAACATCAAGTCTTGGTTTCACATAAACTACTTGTTGCACTTCTTTTGGTTTTTCAATAATCACTTTTTTTACTATAACCTTTGTTTTTGCTTCACTCTCTTTTTGAGCTTTTTTAATCATCTTTTTGACTTGTTTTTCTGTTAAAGCAGGTTTTTCTGCTTTTTTTACTTCAGGTGCTTTTGCAGGCTCTTCTTCCACTTTGTTCATTTTTTCATACATTGAGTCAACATATTGTTGTTCTTGTTGAAATTCTACATCATAGTCTTCATCAATTTCATTCATCTCAATTATTCTTGCTGCTTCTTCTTCGTAGGCATTCGTTGGTTCAAATGGATTTTCTCTAGCAAGTAAACTTGTTGAAAAAATTAGTAAAAGTGTAAATAAAATTCTCATTCTTCAGGCTCCAAATTTTTTAATTCAAAATACTCTTTTTGTAAATGAGCATTATCTTGTTGTAATCTCTTAATTTCACTTTGGAGATAATCTTTTTTATTTTTTAGTGAGGTGTAAACTTCTAAAGAATTGTCTCCAAAAAGAATATTTGCCACATGATAACTAAGAAAAATCGTAATAGCAATAGAGATTATTGCTATTAACGAGAATTTCTTTAGTTCATGAAATTTTTTTTTCATAAATTACTTTGAAAAAGGTTGTTTTCCTAAATATTCAGCATAAGCAATTTCTGCACCAATTTCTAGTAATCTGTTATATTTTGCAATTCTATCAGATCTTGAAGTTGAACCAGTTTTGATTTGACCACAATTTAAAGCAACAGCAAAATCAGCAATAAATGCATCTTCAGATTCACCCGATCTATGAGACATAACACAATTATAGTTATTTCTTTGTGCAAGTCTTACTGTTTGCATTGTTTCAGATACAGAACCAATTTGATTTGGTTTAATTAGAATTGAGTTAGCAATACCTTTAGCAATACCTTCAGCTAAAATATTTGCATTTGTTACAAATAAATCATCTCCAACAATTTGGATTTTATCTCCTAATTTTTCAGTCATTAGTTTAAATCCATCCCAATCATCTTCACTTAATCCATCTTCAATTGAAATAATTGGATACTTAGAACATAAATCTACATAATAATCAACAAGTTCTGCAGATGTAATCTCTCTGTTTTCAGATTTTAATACATAAAGACCTTTATCATTTACAAGCTCAGAAGCTGCAACATCCATTGCTATACACATTTGAGTTCCTGGAGTATATCCAGCATTTTCAATTGCTTTCATAATAACTTCTAAAGGTTCTTCATTTGATTTAAGATTTGGAGCAAACCCACCTTCATCCCCAACTGCAGTTGATTCTCCCATTCCATCAATGATTTTTTTAAGATTATGATAAACTTCAGCTGAAGCTCTTAATCCCTCGTTGAAATCTTCAAAACCAACAGGCATAACCATAAACTCTTGGAAATCAACAGAGTTATTTGCATGTTCTCCACCATTTATGATGTTTAACATAGGAACTGGCATAGTCATTGCATTTGCACCACCAAGGTATCTATATAATGGCATACCAAGTGAAGTAGCAGCAGCACGTGCAACTGCCATAGAAACACCTAACACTGCATTTGCACCAAGATTTGAATAGTTAGCTGTTCCATCAATATCTTTCATAGTTGCATCAACTTCAGCTTGATTAAATGGACTTAATCCTAATAATTCATCTGCAATTTGAGTATTTACATTTTCAACTGCTTTAAGAACACCTTTACCCATATATCTATCATCACCATCTCTTAGCTCTAAAGCTTCTCTTTTTCCTGTACTTGCACCACTTGGAACAATTGCACTCTCTTTTGTCCCATCACTTAGAACAACTGTTGCTCTAACTGTTGGGTTTCCCCTTGAGTCTAAAACTTCATCCGCATAAACATTATCAATAAATACCATCTCAGGTCTCCTATTTTGATTAAAATTGTATTATTATACTTAAAAAATTATTGTTAATTGCTTTTGTTTGTGATTTTTAAATAATTTTGAAAGATATTATATAAAATTTGGAATTTTTATAAATAAAAAAAGGAGAGTAAAAAATTACTCTCCTTTTTCTTGTAAAGAACATTGAATTATAGGACTATTTGTCGTCTTCTTCTTCACCTTGAATTATCTCATCATTAACTCCCATTGCAGTTAAGATTTTATTTTCAATTTCAAGGGCAATTTCAGGATTATCTTTTAAGAATACTTTAGAGTTTTCTTTTCCTTGTCCAACTTTTGCATCATTATAAGAGAACCAAGCTCCAGCTTTATCAACAATATCAAGTTTAACACCGTAATCAATAAGTTCTCCAGTTTTTGAAATACCTTCTCCAAACATAATATCAAATTCTGCTTGTTTAAATGGAGCTGCTACTTTGTTTTTTACAACTTTTACTTTTACTCTATTCCCTATTGAATTTTCAGCTTGTTTAAGTGTTGCAATTCTTCTAATATCAAGTCTTACTGAAGAGTAAAATTTAAGTGCATTTCCACCTGTTGTTGTTTCAGGACTTCCGTAACCTGTCATTCCTATTTTCATTCTAATTTGGTTAATAAAGATTACAGTACAGTTCATTTTATTTAAAAGACCTGTAATTTTTCTAAGCGCTTTAGACATAAGTCTAGCTTGAACACCAACTTGCATATCATCCATATCTCCATCAATCTCAACTTTTGGAGTAAGTGCAGCAACTGAATCAATAACTACTAAATCAACAGCACCTGATCTAATAACTGTTTCAAGGATTTCTAAAGCTTGCTCACCATAATCAGGTTGAGAAACAAGTAAGTTATCAATATCAACACCAAGATTTCTAGCGTATACAGTATCAAGTGCATGTTCCGCATCAATAAAAGCACAAACCCCACCAGCTTTTTGGCACTCTGCAATTGCATGTAAAGTAAGAGTTGTTTTACCTGAAGATTCAGGTCCATAGATTTCTATAACTCTACCTTTTGGAAGTCCACCTACACCAAGAGCTAAATCAAGTCCAAGTGAACCTGTAGAAATAGCTTCAGTAGGTATAACTTCTTTGTCTCCAAGTCTGATTAAAGTACCTTTACCAAATGCTTTATCAATTTGTTTAATTGCTAAGTCTAGTGATTTTTTTTGATTTTCATCCATTTTGTTTGTTCCTATTTTTTATATCATTTTTTCTTATGTTGGAATTTTATCAGATTTTTTTTAAAGTAGATATTTTTATTGCAATTTGTAATGTTAAATTTCAACTTTCTTTTTCTTGAGATTTTTCTTCAGAGATTTTTTCAACAGTCTCTATCGTTTTAATATGAGATATAACTCTTTTTTTCATTGTAAATGATTTTATATGTTTTGCAAGTATTTTTGTATATTTTTTGTAGTTTCTTGAATCTTTTTCAAAAGTAGCTAGTTTTTTTTGTATTTTTAGTATATCTTGTGGGATACTGTTATCTTCCATATGAAAACCTAATTAATTTATTTAAAATAATTATTACATATATAGATTAAAATGAAAGTTAAATAATTTATTGGATATTATATTAAATTATAATAATTGGTGGTAATAATGTTTAATAAAAAAAATTTATTAATTACGGGTGGAACAGGAAGTTTTGGGAAAAAATTTACAGAACTCCTATTAAAAAAGTATAAACCCAATAAAATAATAATTTACAGTAGAGATGAACTTAAACAGTATGAAATGTCTCAAGAGTTTAATGAAAAATGTATGAGATATTTTATAGGTGATGTAAGAGATAGAGATAGATTACAAAAAGCTATGAAAGATGTTGATTTTGTTATTCACGCTGCAGCATTAAAACATGTACCTATTGCTGAGTACAATCCTATGGAATGTATAAAAACTAATATCAACGGTGCTCAAAATGTAATTGATGCTGCCATAGAAAGTAGAGTAAAAAAAGTAATTGCATTATCAACTGATAAGGCTGCAAACCCAGTAAACTTGTATGGTGCCACAAAATTAGCGTCAGATAAACTTTTTGTTGCAGCAAATAATCTTGTAGGGAAAGAGGATATTCAATTTTCTGTAGTAAGATATGGAAATGTAGTATGCTCAAGAGGTTCAGTGATTCCATATTTTCAGAAATTAATAAAAGATGGAAGTAAAACTTTACCAATTACAGATGATAAAATGACAAGATTTATGATTACACTTGAAGACGGTGTAAATTTCGTTTTAAAAAACTTTGAAAGAATGCAAGGTGGGGAGATTTTTGTTCCAAAAATTCCATCTATGAAGATTGTAGATTTAGCACAAGCTTTAGCTCCAACTTTACCTCTTGAAATTATTGGTATTAGACCAGGTGAAAAATTACATGAGATCATGTGTCCTAGTGATGATTCCCATTTAACTTTAGAGTTTAAAAATCATTATATAATAAAACCTACAATCCAATTTTCACGAAAAAGAGAATATAACAAGAATCTTTTAAATGAAGAGGGTAAAAAAGTTGAACAGGGTTTTGAATATAACTCAGGGAATAATGATAAATGGCTAGAAAAAGATGAATTATTAAAGATGATAGAAGATTTATAATGAATTTTATTCCTTATGGAAAACAAACTATTGATGACGATGATATCAATAGTGTTATAGAAGCTCTAAAATCAGATTTCTTAACTACGGGTCCAAGAGTACAGGAGTTTGAAAAAGAGATTTGTAATTATACTGGAGCTAAATATTGTGTATGTGTTTCAAATGGCACAGCAGCACTTCATCTAGCATCTTTAGTTATATTAAAAGAAAATGATAAAGTTTTAACAACTCCAAACTCTTTTTTATCAACCTCAAATTCAATTCTTTATGCTAAAGCAAAGCCTATTTTTGTTGATATTTGCGAAGATGGTAATATAGATTTAGAACTTTGTGAAAAAAAGTTAGAAAACGATTCATCTATAAAAGCTATATATGTTGTTTCTTTTTCAGGGAAGCTAGTTGATCAAAAAAAACTAAAAGAGTTAAAAAAAAAATATCAAATTAAAATATTAGAAGATAATGCGCATGCAATTGGTGCAGTTCAAGGTAATATAAAAGCAGGTTCTTGTCGTAATAGTGATATATCAATATTTTCTTTTCATCCTGTAAAAAACATGACGACGGGAGAAGGTGGAGCAATTACAACTAATTCAAAAAAACTTTATGAAAAACTCATACTTTTAAGAAATCACGGAATGAAGTTAGATACAAATATTGCACCCTGGCACTATGATATGAAAGAATTAGGTTTTAATTATAGACTTACAGATATTTCATGTGCACTTGGCTTATCCCAACTTAAAAAAATTAACTCTTTTTTGTATTTAAGAAGAATTATTGCTCAAAGATATGATGAAGCTTTTAAAAATGATAAACTGATTACTCCTTTGTACTCTTTTACAAATGATAGTGCCTACCATTTGTATGTAATAAAAATAGATTTTACTGGTCTTAATATAGATAAAAAAGATTTTGTACTTTTTATGCGTGAAAGAAATATAGGATTACAGTTTCATTACATTCCCATAAATAAACAACCTTATTACAAAAATTTAGATTATGGAGATGAAATTACACCTATTATGGATAAATATTATGAAGAATCGATTTCCCTTCCAATTTATCCAAAATTATCAGCAGAAGAACAGTTCTACATCATTAAATCTATAAAGGAAATATTAGATGCTTAAATGTATTGCAATTATTCCAGCAAGGGGCGGAAGTAAGCGAATTCCTAAAAAAAATATCAAAGATTTTTTTGCTAAACCACTTCTTGCTTATTCAATTGAAATAGCAATACGTTCAAATCTTTTTGAAAAAGTAATTGTCTCAACAGATGATGAAGAAATTGCTAATATTGCAAGAAAATATGGAGCGCTTGTTCCTTTTTTAAGACCAAAAGAGTTAAGTGATGATTTTACGGGAACCGGGCCTGTTGTTAATCATGCCTTATCTTTTTTACAAACTCAAGGTGAAAAGTATGATTATGTTTGTTGTATTTATGCAACAGCACCATTGCTTCAAGAAAAATACATAAGAGAAGGCTTTGAAAAACTTAAAAATAGTGATGCTGTAAACTCTTTTAGTGTAACTTCTATGCCTTTCCCAATACAGCGAACCTTTAAAATAAATAAAGAAAGGTGTAAAATGTTCTGGCCAGAAAACTTCTCTAAAAGAAGTCAAGATTTAGATGAAGCTTACCAAGATGCCGGACAATTTTATTGGAGAAATTTACATAAAAAATCTAAAGATGTAATGTTTGGAAAAGATTCTATCCCAATTATTCTTCCTAGATATTTAGTTCAAGATATTGATACTTTAGAGGATTGGGAAAGAGCAGAAGTTTTATATGAAGTTTTACAAAGACAAAAGAAAATTTTATGAAAAATATTTTAATAAGAGCTGACTCTTCATCAAAAATTGGCATTGGTCATATTATGAGAGATTTAGTATTAGTAAAAGAGTTTGACAATTCAAACATAATATTTGCTTGTCAAGATTTAGAGGGAAATATAAATAGTAAAATCAAAGAATCTGGATATGAACTAAAAATTTTAAAATCAAATAGTTTTGAAGAGCTTGATGTTTTATTAAAGAGTCTTAAAATAGATTTTTTAATAATAGATCATTATAAAATAGATTATGATTTTGAAAAGCAATTAAAGATTCAAAATTCAAAATTAAAAATTCTCTCTTTTGATGACACCTATGAAAAACATTATTGTGATATTTTATTAAATCATAATATTTATGCAAAAAAAAATAAATATTTAAATTTAGTTCCAGAAGAGTGTGACATAAGATGCGGAGGAAAATATACTCTGATAAGAGATGAGTTCCTTTATGAACTTAATAAAAAATATAAAATAAATACTCCTATAATTTTACTTGCTTTAGGTGGAACAGATCACTCAAATGTAAATTTAGAAATATTAAAAGTGTTAGAAAAGTTTGATAATATTTTTATTCGAATAGTAACTACATCCTCAAATAAAAATTTAGATGATTTAGACAATTATGTGAAAAAATTTGATAATATTACTCTTTATATAGATTCAAGTGAAATAGCAAAATTAATTAAAAGTTCTACTTTTTCAATTGTAAGTCCTAGTGTAATAGTAAATGAGATTTTATATTTGAATACGAAATTTATTGCAATAAAAAGTGCAGAAAATCAAAAGTTTATGTACTTGTATCTTAAAGAAAACAATTATAATGTTCTGGAAAATTTTGATAGAGTAGAATTGGAATTATTAATAGCAAATTTTTTAAAAGAAAGTAAAAATGGAAAATATAATTGTAGTAACTACTAAAGAATGGAATATTAATAATTACTTCATTATTAAAGAAAAGTTAAGTAATCAATACAACTTTTTCTTAATAACAAATAATGAGGAATTAACTTTTTGTGATATAGAAAGAATTAATCCAAAATATATCTTTTTCCCTCATTGGTCTTGGATAATACCTAGTTCTATATATGAAAATTTTACTTGTATTGTTTTTCATATGACAGACCTCCCTTTTGGTAGAGGTGGTAGCCCTTTGCAAAACTTGATAGTAAATGAACATTACCATACAAAAATTAGTGCAATAAAAGTTTCAAAAGAGCTTGATTCTGGGGATATTTATTTAAAAGAAGATTTAGATATTTCAAAAGGAAGTGCAGAAGATATTTTTTCAAATGCTTCTAATATTATATTTAATAAATTGATTCCTAATATATTATATGAAGATATAATACCAACTCCTCAAGAGGGTGAAGTTATTTATTTTAAAAGAAGAAATCCTTCTGAAAGTAATATTTGTGAAATTAAAAATATTAGTATTAATAAAGTTTATGATTTTATAAGAATGCTCGATGCTCCTGAATATCCAAAAGCATTTATAAAATTAGATAAAGTAAAGATTGAGTTAAGTGAAGTTTTAAAAGAAGAAAAAAAATTAATTGGTAAGTTTGAGGTATATATAGATGAACAATAAAATCTTAATAGTAGCTGCACATCCTGATGATGAGGTTTTAGGATGTTTTGGAACAGTATCAAAGTATATAAAAAATGGATACGAAGCATATACTTTAATATTAGGAGAGGGTAAAACAAGCCGATATGAAAAAAGGGATAACAATTCTAATAATAAGGAAGTAGAAGAGCTTACTAAAGAGATAATTAATGCAAATGAAAGTATAGGAATAAAAAAAGTTTTTATAAAACATCTTCCTGATAATAGATTTGATAACGTAGATCTTTTAGAAATTGTTAAAATTATTAATAAAGTTAAAGAAGAAGTTAACCCTAATATTATTTTTACTCACTATGAAAATGATTTGAATATTGATCATTCCTTAACCTATCAAGCTGTTTTGACAGCAACTAGGCCAATGGAAGATGAATGTGTAAAAGAAATATATTCTTTTGAAGTATTATCTTCAACGGAATGGAAATATCCTCTTAGTTTTTCTCCTGATTATTTTGTGGATATTAGTGAAACAATAGATTTAAAGTTAGAG
>JBFHGG010000056.1:0-17094 GCA_041583235.1 Halarcobacter sp. | reverse complement strand
GTTATAATATCATCTTAAAAAAAATAGAAAGTTAAATTTATGAAAAATATTTTAATAACTGGTTGTTCAAGTGGTATTGGACTTCAAACTGCAATAACATTAAATGAAAATAGCATAAAAGTTTATGCAAGTGCAAGAAAAGAAGAAGATGTAAAAAAACTAAAAGATATGGGTTTTGAAACTTTTTTGCTTGATGTTACAAATAAACAGCATATTGCAAATGCTTTAGAAAGTATAATAAAAAATGATAAAAGCTTAGATGCAGTTTTTAATAATGCAGGTTATGGACAACCTGGTGCTGTTGAAGATGTAAAAGTAGATGTTTTAAGAGAACAATTTGAAACAAATGTATTTGGAATGCATGAATTAACTTGTCAAGTACTTCCAATCTTTAGGAAACAAGGATATGGAAAAATTATTCAGCACTCTTCAGTTTTAGGAATTATTTCTTTAAGATTTAGAGGGGCTTATAATGCTTCAAAATATGCTATTGAAGGTTTAGCTGATACCTTAAGATTAGAATTAGCAAATACAAATATTTATGTTTCAACTATAAATACAGGCCCTGTAAGCTCTAAGTTTAGAGATAATGCCGTTAAAAAGTTTCAAGAAAATATTGATCAAGAAAATAGTGCATTTAAAAAAGAGTATAAAACTCAATTAGGAGAAAGATTAAATAGTGATAAAGATAATACTCCTTTTAATCTTCCTGCAAGTTCAGTTGCAAATATCATTTTAAAAATTATGAATACAGAAAAACCAAAACCAAGATATTATGTAACAAAAGCAACTTATATTTTAGGCTTTTTAAAAAGAGTATTATCAACTTCTTTATTAGATAGTATTTTAAAAAAGATATAAAAAGAGGAAAACCTCTTTTTATTTATTTTGTTAAATATGGTTTCCCATAAAATCTTATTGTTAAGAAAACAACTGCTAATCCAATAGGCAATAGTAAGTAAACAGGAACTCCAAAAGCTGCAGGTAAATATCCACAAACAACTGCTACAACACCAACAAATAATGCATATGTTAACTGAGTTGAAACGTGATCCATATGATCACAAGATGAAGCCATTGATGAAAGAATTGATGTATCTGAAATAGGAGAACAGTGATCTCCAAAAATAGCACCTGTTAAAACAGCACCAACATTTAAGACAATATAATTATGAAGTTCACTTCCTTCTAATCCTGTATTTATACCAATAGCATTAGCTAAAGGAATTGTAAGAGGCATTAAGATTCCCATAGTTCCATATGAAGTACCTGTTGAAAAAGAGATTATTGAACCTAAAATAAAAATAATACTAGGTAAGATAAATTGTGGTGTTGTATCAGATAGAAGTTGCACTAAATAAGCTGCTGTTCCTAACTCTTTCATTACAGCACTTAAAGACCAAGCTAATATTAAAATAATAGCTGTTATTACTAAAGCTTTAACACCATAAACCCATGTTTCAATAGCTTCATGTAAAGAAAACAATTTTTGTTGTAATCCCATACCAATAGCAACTATAGAAGCTAATAATGCTGCTTCAAAAATTACAATAGAAGCATCAGCAGCACCAAAGGCATCTCTAATTGAAGTAAAAGAGTATGGATCAGCTTCTAATGCTTTTAAAGTTTCACCTTCAAGTCCTGAGACTCCATTAATATAAAAGCCAACAAAAGCAACAATTATAAGAACAGTAATAGGAATTATTGCATTATAAATTGAATACTCAATCCCCTCTTTTGGTAACATATATGAATTTTCTTGATTCATTAATTCATTTGAAGCAGATTTAGGATTCGTAACTTCACCTTTATGGTGAGCTCTTTTAGCTGCTTTATACATAGGACCAAACTCTCTTAATGTAATAGCTGAGAAAAATACAAAAGCTAACATTAAAATATTATAAAATCTAAAAGGAAGTGTTTCAACAAAAATAGCAAATGCATTTATTTCTGTTTGTCCAATTACACTATATGCATCTTTAATTAAAGATAATTCATATCCAACCCAAGTAGAAATAAGTGCAAGTCCTGCAATAGGAGCAGCAGTAGCATCAATAATAAATGCCAATTTTTCTCTTGCAATTTTAAGCTTATCAGTTACAGGTTTCATAATTGGACCAACTATTAAAGAGTTTGCATAATCATCAAAGAAAATGAAAAATCCCATAATCCAAGTATAAAGCTGAGCAGAAGCTGGAGTCTTAGCTTTTTTTGCTAATTTTTGAGCAATTGCTCTAGGTCCACCCATTTTAGTTATAACAGCAATCATACCACCAATAGTTAAGACTTGTAAAACAATACCTGCATTCCAAGAATCAGCTAATGAGCCAACCATTTTAGATGAAATATCAACAAAAATATTAAATAATGAGGCAAAAATATTTTCACCACTTATATTTACAATAAAAGTTCCCGTGAAAATACCCATAAAAAGTGAAAATACTACATTTTTAGTAAGAAAAGCCAAAAGAATTGCTACTAGTGGAGGTAAAAGTGTCATTACTCCATAAATGGACGAGTTATCCTTTGCATCTGCAAAAACAGCTATTGGAATAATAGCTACAAGCAAAAACAATTTAAAAAATTTACTCAAATTATATCCTTCAATTAAAATTCAAAGTTTGAATTATACAAAAAATTGCTTTAAAGTAACAAAATAATTATATTTTTTTTTAAAGTTTTTATTAAGTTTGCTGAATCTCTTTTGTATTTGCTTTTTCTTGTAAATAATCAGATATTTGCATTAAACAAAAAGTTACAATAAATATCATAAGACCAGGGAAAAAGCTAACCCACCAAGCAATGTCAATTACTGCTTTTCCATCACTTAATAAACTTCCCCATGACATTTGAGGGGGATTAATTCCAAGTCCTAAAAAAGAGAGCCCTGATTCAGCCAAAATTGCTCCACCTACTCCAAAAGTAAATGATATAAGAAAAATAGGAGCTAAAAGTGGCGCAAAGTATTTAAAAATAATTTTAGATTTTGGAACATTTCCAAGTTTTAGAATTTTTATGTAAGGTTTATTTCCTATTGCAAAACTTTCACTTCTAATTAATCTTGCCATTCCCATCCAACCTGTAATTGAAATAACAATAATTAGAACTAATGATGAAGCTTGAATATATGAGACTAAAGCAAGAAGTAAAAAGAAAGTAGGAAATGTCAAAAATAGGTCAATTAAAATTGTAATACCTTTATCAATATTTCCTTTAAAATATCCTGCATTTATTCCAATAAATAGACCAATTAAAGAAGAGATTCCTGCACTTAAAAATCCTATTATAAGGGAAGTTTGGCCTCCTTGAAGTATTCTTGCTAATACATCACGACCAAGTCTATCTGTGCCAAAGAAGTGTTCAAAAGAAGGAGAATCCAAAATTAATTTTGGATTCAATTCATAAGGAGAAACTGTATAAATAAAAGGCATTAGAAAGACTAAAAAAATAAGTGAAATAAGTATTATTGATGCAATTTTTACCACTATTAAAGCCTTCTAATCTTCTTTTTAGTTTTGAGTATAAGTAAAGTAAGAGAGTGAACTCTTACCAAATTTTTTTGTTTTTGTTAATGAAAACTTACCTAAAACTTTAGGTATTTCAAGTGAACTTTCATGTTCAATTATTATAATGTAAATATTATCATTTTCAATACTCTTAATCATTTCAAAAGATTTATC
This sequence comes from Halarcobacter sp., assembly GCA_041583235.1. Taxonomy (GTDB): domain Bacteria; phylum Campylobacterota; class Campylobacteria; order Campylobacterales; family Arcobacteraceae; genus Halarcobacter. Next base: position 13,414 of record JBFHGG010000056.1, on the reverse strand, counting down.
ATAAATATCTTCCATTCCATCTCTATAATCAAAAGGAGGATCAATATATAAAATTAATTCCTCATTTGAATTTTTAAGTGATGTTAATATATTTGGTGTTTGAACAAAAGTATCACCAAACATAGTTTGACATTTATTAGGCTCTATTGCATTACAATTTTTTGTTAATATTTTATATGAATTTCTATCAAGTTCAACGAAATAAGCTCTTTTAGCATCTCTTGAAACTGCCTCAAGTCCAATACTTCCACTTCCTGCAAAGCTTTCTATAAATATTTTATCAATAATATCAAATTGCAAAACATTAAAAAGTGATTCTTTCAACCTTGATTTTGAAGATCTTGTAACTTCTAATGAAGGTAGTTCTAAATGCTTACCTTTATATTTTCCTGCAATTATTTTTGTTGTGGGTTTATTTGTTTTCATTTTTCTCTTAAATAATAAATTTATTTGTATTATAGTTAAAAATTCTTAAGGCTCTAATTTGAAAATAAAAGTCAAAGATATCAAATTGAAACAAAATTGTATTAAATATTCAAATTAATAAGTGCTTATAATCAATTTAGGATAATTCTATGATAAAATTCATAAAAATTTTAGTTTTAAGAATATAAAGGAAATCTTTGCCAAGAAAACAATTAAAAAAAATTTTACCAACTCATGAAAAAATAAAAAAGCAAAAATTTTTAAAAATATTTGGAAAACAGTTAAATAAAAAAGAAATTTGGAGCTTATCAAGAAAAAAAGTTGTAATAGGAGTACTAATAGGTATCTTTGTAGCTTGTTTACCTATGCCATTACAAATGGTTCCCGCTTGTTTACTAGCAATTTTTCTTAATGCAAATTTACCAATAAGCTTTTTATTAATCTTTGTTAGCAATCCAATTACAATGCCACCACTTTTTTATTTAGAGTATGAAATTGGTAATTTAGTTCTAAAATCAGAAACAATAATAGAATTTAATTTTGATTCAATGTATGAAAACTTTGACCAAATAGCAATCTCTTTATGGACAGGAGCATTAGTTTTAGGAATTTTTGCAAGTGTAATTTGTGCAATAACAGTAAACTTTTTATGGATATATTCAGTAAAAAATCAAAGAAAGAAGTAATAATAAAATTTATATAAATCTTCGAGTTATGTGCGGCAAGTTTTAGATTATGTTAAATTCCAAATATAAATCATGGTAATGTTAAAGTCCTAACATAAATCTTCGTAAGAGAAGATTTATATTTTAGTTTTAATCAAGGCGAAGAAGAAATATTAAGTGGGAGCTTACATCAAGTAAGTGAGTACTTAATATTTCTTCTTCAACGCAGAATAAAGCTAAAAGATGAAGCTTATCTTGCGTAAGATTGTGCGCGAAGTTCACGTATTACATTAACTTTAATCTCTCCTGGATATTGAACCTTCTCTTCAATCTCCTTAGCAATCTCAGTTGCAAGTAAAACAGCTTCATCATCATTTACTAATTCAGCTTTTACTATTACTCTTACTTCTCGTCCTGCATTAATTGCAAAAGCATTAATAACACCAGGTTTAGAAGTAGAAATATTTTCAACTTCTTCAACTCTTTTTAGGAAGCTTTCTAAAACTTCTCTTCTAGCTCCTGGTCTTGCTGCACTTAAAGCATCAGCTGCACAAACAGCTGCTGATTCAACATTTATTGGTTCTTCATGTCCATGGTGAGCATAAATACTATTTATAACTGTTGCTGGCTCATCATATCTTCTACAAATTTCTGCACCTAAATCTACATGTGAACCTGGCATATCATGAGTTAAAGCTTTGCCAATATCATGCAATAATCCAGCCCTTCTAGCTAAAATTGCATCTCCACCCATTTGTGCAGCTAATAATCCAGCTAAATGTGAAACTTCAAGCGTATGAGCAAGGGCATTTTGTCCATAAGAAGCTCTATATCTCAATCTTCCAACTAATCGTGTAAGCTCTGGATGCATAGATTTAATTCCAAGCTCTAGAACTACATCTTCACCCTCTTTTAAGATGTTTTTATCAAATTCAGCTTTTACTTTATTAAAAATCTCTTCAATTCTTGCAGGTTGAATTCTTCCATCTTCTAAAAGAGCTTTTATTGTTTTTGTTGCAATTGCTCGTCTATAAAGATTAAAAGAAGAGATAGTAATTGTATTTGGAGTATCATCAATAATAATATCAACCCCAAGCAACATCTCAAGAGCTTTAATATTTCGCCCTTCTTTACCAATAATTTTACCCTTTGTTTCTTCATCATTAATTGGTAAATTATTAATAAGTCTTTCAGCTGCAAACTCTCCTGCATATCTTGTAACTGCATGAGAAAGCATATTATTAACTTCTTCTTTGTTTTTTTGCTCAGCAATTTTATATTTTTTTCTAAAAATTGAAGCAATTGTAGCTCTTGAATCTTCTTTAACTTTTTCAAGCATTAATTCTCTAGCTTCATTAGTTGTTAAACCAGAAGCATTTTCTAATACTTTTATAGCTTTAATGATTTTTTCATCATAAGTTTTTTGTTGTTTTTTCAAACCCTCTTTAATTGTTGTTATCTTCTCATTTTTCTCAACAATTTCAGTTTTTTGTTCCTTGATAATTCTTAGCTCAGATTCTAAATGATTATTTAATTCTTTCTCTTTTTTTTCAATCTTAGAAAGCATTTCATCATATTCTCTCCTAGCAGCCTTAAACTCTTTATCGTAATCTCTTTTTGCTTTAATTTGTGCATCTTTTAGAACTACTTCAGCTTCATGCTCAATTACTTTAGCTTTTGCCTTTGCTTGTTCTATGTAAATTTCAAATTTTGCTTTATTTATCTTTTTTACTACGAAGATTGTAAGTGCAATACTAATTATTGCAACAACAACTCCTACTACTAATAACATCATATTCAAAACCTTAATTTGTAATTATATAATCAGCTTGAATATCGTATTTATTTGTTAAAATTTCATTTGCTTTACAAAGCGTTAATTGTGTAAAAACAACAGTAGGTTTGTACTTTAACCTATAAAAAAATCTATCATACATCCCACGGCCAAAGCCTATTCTTTTACACACTTTATCAACTCCTACAATAGGAACAATTGCAAGATCAATCTTTTTATGCAAACAGAAAGAATTCTTTGGTTCTTTTATCCCAAATTTCTTTTTTTGTAATGGTAATCTATATTTAACTATTTTAAAACTATCATCAACCATGAAAGGAACAAAAACACTCTTTTTTTCCCTTCTTAATTGATTTATTAAAGGAAGAACATTTACTTCCATTTTCATTGGAATATATAACAAAACATTTTTTGATTTGTTTTTATCTATAAATTTTTTTAATTTTTTTACTGTTTTTTTATCTTTATAAAACTTTGAAAAGCGGCTTGAAAACTCTAATCTTTTAATACACGATTTTCTAAAATCACTCTTGTGACTTTCTTTCATATTTAAGCCTTACTTAGGTAAAATTCTTACCTTAAAATATATTACCAATAAGGAATTTAAATGCAGTTTAAAAAAATGGCATTTTTCATAATTTCTGTAAGCTTTATTTTTACGGCATGTGACTCTAAAAAAGAAGAATCAACAGAAATTAAAGAAATAAAAAAAGAGATTATAAAGAAAGAGGAAACAAAACTCAACTTAAGAACAACAGATTTACAAACAATTAGTTTAGAAAAAATAGAAGATGGAATTAAATTTGATAATTTTGAAAATAAAGTTATTTTATTAAACTTTTGGGCAACTTGGTGTCCTCCTTGTCGTGCAGAAATTCCGCATTTAAATAATCTAAAAGAAAAATACAAAGATAATTTTGAGGTAATTGCAGTTGAAGTTGGTGGGCAAGATGGTAAACTCACAGCAAAAAATGTATTAGATGATTTTATAAAAGAGTATAAAATGAACTATATTATTACTAATAGTGAGGAAAATTATAAACTTGCAGATTTATTAGGAGGAGTAAGAACAATTCCTACAATGTACATGTTTGATCCTCAAGGAAAAATTGTTCAAAAATATGTAGGTATAGTTCCTGAAGAGATGATAGAATCAGATATTAAGAAAGCATTGGGTAAATAATTTATGTTTAGTTTTTTTAAAAAAAAGAAAAAAGAAGAAACACCAGAGAAAATAGATGAAGAAATTCTCGAGAATAAAGTTCTTGAAGAAGAAATTCCACAAGAAATAGAAAAAGAAACTCTTCAAGAAGACAATGAAGAACTTTCTAAAATAATAGAAGAAGTTATAGAAGAAGAGATAAAAAAAGAAGTTTTAGAAGAAAAAAATGAAGAAACTTCAAAAAGCTTTTTTTCTCGTGCCTTATCAAAGACTTTTGAAAATATCAAAGCAGTTGTTCCAACAAAAAAAGAAAAAATCTCTTTTGATGATATTGAAGAACTTTTGATTGAAGCAGATATGGAGTATGAAATTATTGAAAAAGCAATGGATGGATTACCTTCTGAAATCACTAGAAAACAACTAAGACATAGACTTGTAATGCTTTTTGAACATGCTCCAGATGTTGATTTATCAAATCTTCCAAAACCTTTTGTAAGACTTATTATTGGAGTAAATGGTGCAGGGAAAACAACAACAATTGCAAAATTAGCTAATAAAACTAAAAAAGAAGGGCATTCAGTAATCTTAGGAGCTGGTGATACCTTTAGAGCTGCAGCAATAGAACAACTTGCAACATGGGCTTCTAAAATTGATGTTCCAATTATTAAAACAAAACAAGGGCATGATGCAAGTGCAGTTGCATATGATACAATTTCTTCAGCGATTGCTAAAAATATTGATAATGTAATTATTGACACAGCAGGACGTCTTCAAACACAAACAAACTTAAGCAATGAGCTTAAAAAAATAGTAAGAGTATGTGGAAAAGCTATGGAAAATGCACCTCATCAAAAACTTATGATACTTGATGGGACACAAGGAAATACAGCCATTGCACAAGCAAAAGCTTTTAATGAAATGATTGGAATTGATGGAATCATTGTAACAAAACTTGATGGCACTGCAAAAGGTGGAGCATTATTTTCAATCTCAAATCAACTTGAACTTCCAATTTTTTATGTTGGAATTGGAGAAAAGCAAGATGATTTAATTGAATTTTCTCCTGATAATTTTGTTGATTCCTTATTAGATGAGATTTATACAACTGTTTAAAAATATTTAAAAGGGGTAAATTTTGGGAATTTTAAGCTCAAAAACAAATAAGTATTTATTTATAATACTATTGCTAGCCTCTTTTTTTATTGCGCTAATCTTTTATTTATTAACTAATCTAAATAATAGTAATAATCTTTTAAATAAATTAGAAAACTCTCTAACAACAACAAAAAATCTATTTGAAGAAGAAAAAAGATATGCTTTATCTTTAGCTATCTTACTTTCTGAAGATAAAGAGATTATTAATAGTTTCGAAAAACAGAATAGAGAAGAAAGTTTTCAAATTATAAACAAAAAAATAAAAACTCTAAAACAACTACAAAATAGTAACTTTGAAATCCAAATACATAATAAAAACCTAACAACTTATCTTAGAAGTTGGGATATAAATATTAAAGATGTTCCTTTAGCTTCATTTAGACAAGGTTTAGTAAAAGTTATAAAAGAAAAAAAACCAATTGTTTCCATTGAATTAGGAAAAAGGTTAAATATTAAAGCTATATCTCCAATAATTAAAAACAATCAATATATAGGATCAGTAGAAACAATTGTTGATTTTGAGTATTTATCACAAGAGCTTGAAAAAAAAGGATATGAACTATTTGTATTATTAGATAAAAAATATTTAAATATAGCAAATGAATTAGAAAACAATAAAAAAATAGAGAATTATATTTTAGTTAACAATGCAAATATTCATCACTTAAACAATTTAGACCTAAACAATTTAAAAGACTATGGTTATGTTTCAAATAAAAATCACTCTTTTGTTTATTTTTCATATTATGATTTACAAAATAAACATTTAGGATATATCTTTACAGGAATAAAAAACAATAAACATATAAATATTAACAATAATTACGATTATGAAACTATTCATATTGATTCTAAGGTTAAAATCAGATGAGACTTTTATTACTAGAAGATGATTTAGATTATAAAGAAAGCATTAAAGATTATCTAGAATCGCTAAATTATTTAGTTGATGATTTTGATGATGGAGAAGATGCTTTAAATGCAATTTATGAAAATAAATACCATTTATTAATTTTAGATATTAGAGTTCCATCATTAAGTGGTTATGAACTAGTAAAAATAATTAGAGAAAACAATGATAATACTCCCGTAATTTATATAACTTCACTTACAGATATAAACAATTTAAGTTTAGGATATGAATTAGGTTGTAATGATTATATAAAAAAACCTTTTTCTCCAAAAGAGTTAAAATATAGAATTGAACAACTTATTAAACTATTTTATTCACAAGAAAATCTAAACTTAATAAAATTAAAACAAAATTTTTCATATGACATTTTAAAAAGAGAACTTTTTTTAGAAGATAATTTGATTAATTTAACAAAAAAGCAAAATGAAGTAGTTTTTTGTTTAATATCAAATAAGAATCAATTTGTAAGTATTGAAAAACTTAGAGCTGAAGTTTGGGAAGACAAATATATATGTGAGGCAGATATCAGAGTTTGCATAAAAAAAATAAGAGATAAAACATCTAAAGATTTTATAAAAAATCAAAGAGGCATAGGATATAAAATTGATAGAGAAAAATAAAAATTTTATATTAAAAATCTCTTTTCTATATACAATAATATTTTTTATATTTATTGCAATTCCTACATATTTTTATACAAACTTAGAACTTGAAAACTATAAAAATACACAAAATAGAGTTCTAATAGAACATGCTCAAATAATACAAAGAACTATTTATGATTTTTCAAATTCTAAAAGTGATACCTTTATTTTTCCAAAATCTTTTAAGTTTGAAGCTACTTTATTAACAAAAAATAAAAAAATCATTTACAAAACAAGAGATTTAAATATTGATAACAACTCTAAAATGAGTATTGAAATAGCACTTTCAAACAATAGATTAAATGCAAAATATCTACACTTAAGTAAAAAAATATCATTTGATGAAATATATTTTAAAATACTAATCCTAACACTTTGTATTGGACTTTTTATTTTTATTTCTATTTATTTACTTATAAAAGCTAGTGTTGAGCCTTTTAAAAAAGCAAATGAATACTTAGACGCTTTTTTCAATGATGCTATGCATGAATTAAAAACTCCACTTGGAATAATTCAATTAAACCTTGAAATACTTGAAAATAAACAAAATAGCTCTAAAGAATTAGAGAGATCGATAAACGCAACAAAAAATCTTTTTTTAGTTTATGAAGATATTGAATATCTAATAAAACAAAAAACTGTTCAATATAATAAAGAAAATATTGACTTTACTTATACCTTAAAGCAAAGACTAGACCAATTTGAAAGCTTAGCAAACCCTAGAAATATAAAATTTAATTTAAATATAGAAGATAATATTACTGTTTTAATAAATAGAACTCATATTTTAAGGATTATTGATAATACTCTTTCAAATGCAATAAAATACTCTTTTAAAGAGACTGTCATTACAGTTAATTTAATTAAAAATAAAAATGATATTATTTTTAGTGTTCATAATTATGCAAAAGCAATAAAAGACAAAAAAAATATCTTCAATAGGTACCATAAGGAAAATCATATAAAAGGTGGATTTGGCATTGGTTTAAATATTGTAAAAAATATTTGTCAATCAAATAATATACATATATTTTTAGATTCTACAGAAAAAGATGGCACTACTTTTAAATACACTTTTTTATCCCATAAATAATTATAACTTAATAAAAACTTAAATACTACTATTAAAAGTAAACATAAAAGTAACTTTATATTTGTACAATTCTCCAAATAAATAAGGAGAAAGAAAATGAAAACATTATTTTCAATATTATTAGCTGTGTCAATTGCATGTGCAAATCAGATGCCAACATCTGCACCAAAAACTTACCCTTCAGGTGAAGTTGGTAAATTAGTTAAATTAGGGGAGGATATTGTAAATAATACAGATACACATCCTTTAACAAAAGATTTAGTTGGTAACAACTTACAATGTAAGAGTTGTCACTTAAAAGGTAGTGATGGAAAAGTTGGTACAGATAAAGGTATTTCTAGCTGGATAGGAACTGCTGCTGCTTTTCCTGCTTGGTCTAAAAGAGAAAAAACAGTTCAATCTTTACAAGATAGATCAAATAACTGTTTTATGAGAAGTATGAATGGAAAAAGACCTATAATAGATAGTGAAGCTAGTATGGCAATTGCTGCATACATTACATGGCTTTCAAGTGATATGCCAATTAAAATGAATGAAAAAGGTCCATGGAGTGCTCACAACACAAAACTTTATCCAAAAGGTGTAAAAAAATTCAATGCTATACAAAAAAAAGCAACACATCAGAACTATTTAGCAGGGAAAGATGTTTATGCTAAAAAATGTGCCTCATGTCATGCTATAAATGGTGCAGGAATCCCTAATGCTTTTCCTCCTTTATGGGGTAAAGATGCTAATGGTAAATGGCTAAGTTATAATACAGGAGCTGGTATGAGTAAATTAGATAAAGCAGCTGCTTGGGTTCAATCTAATATGCCTTTAGGACAAGGTGATAGTTTAAGTGATCAAGAAACTGCAGATGTAGTTTTATATATGAATGCACAAGAAAGAGCAGCCTTTGATCTTAAAAAAATGTTATTACCAAAAGAAGAAATGGGATACTATAACTCAAAAGTTTACGAAGAAAAACATACAGTTGAAAGTAATTTTAGAGCCTTAGGACTTGATTTAAATACAATCAAAAATGGTAAATAGTAAGCAAAAGCTTACTATTTATCAACCTAAGAAAACAGATATTTTTCTAAAAAAACTTTCTATATTTTCAAAAGAGTGACTTCCACCCTCTTCTATTACAAGTTCACTATTAGGTAACTTTTGAACTGCTTCATTATAATCTAATACCTCATCATCAGTCTGTAGTAATGTCATAAAATTCTCTTGATTTTTAATATCATTAACTTCCAAAGCTTTTAATGACTGAATATGAGAGTTTGTTATTTCAAAAGAACTTTCATCATAATAGTTTCTTGCCATTCCAATTTTATCTAAAGTTCTATATGGATAAATTGCTGGATTTATTAATACAGCTTTTAAATCATATTTATTAGCTAAATAAATTGCATAATATCCACCTAAAGAAGAACCAACTAAGCCTATATTTTCTTCTTTTTCTAGAAGCATTTCAATTATTTGCTCTAAAGTATCAATTGCTAAATTTGGCACATATGAAAGTGAGGGTGCAATTACTTCTTCTTCAAAATATTCTCTAAAAAGTATGGCTTTACCACCATGTCCACTACTTCCAAAGCCATGTATATATATTATCATTTTATATTCCTATTTTAATTTGTTAATATTTTTAATCTGTTTTTTAACTCTTTTGAAGCATTTGCATAACCACCATTAGACCCATCAACAAAATGAATATGTTTTCCATGTCTTTGGAAAATCAAACAGGTCATCAATGATGAATCAGATTTATGAACTCCATAAACCAAGTTTTTGTTAATAAATTCATTTTCTAAATATTCTTCAAGTTTTTTTGTTTGCAAAAAGTCTGTTGCAACTACCATTCTTAGCATATCGTCAAATTTTTCAGTATCTGAAGTTTTAATTATTCTATGTTTATATTCACCCCATAAAGAGATTTTATTTTTCATTAAATAAGCACCTAAAAGATTTATTAGCTTAAATTTCATATTTAATAAAAATCTCATAATAAAATTTTTCACATATAAAGAGGACTCTATATTTAAAATTTTATCATCAAAACTAAGTTTAAGATTTTCATTTATTATAGGATGCCTAAAACTATTTTTGCCTAAAATATTATCTAAATTTATTAAAATTTCTTCATAATGCTTTTCATTAAAAGCTTTTATTAAAATAGAAAGATTTTCATCTTTTGGAGTTTTTACAGCTTCCCACCTACATTCTAAACCAGAAATATCAAGTTTAAAATCAGGGTCTATTTTTTCTTTTATTAGATACTTATTAGAAGCTTTTAAAAGTTCATCACATAATTCTAAGCCACCACCTTTTATCAAGGCTTGCGTAAAATCTTTTGAAACTCTATATTTAGAGACTAATATTAGTTTATTGTTTTTATATACTTCTTCAATTGAAATTATGCCTATTCTCAAATCTAAAGAATAAGAATCTTTTGCCATTTTCTTAACAGCTTGCAGTGCTTGTATTGAGTCTTTATATATAGATTTAGGAATTAGTAAAAAAGAGCCATCTCCTCCAAATACAAAAGGAACATCTAAATCTTTTTTAATATTTAAAATAGAGATAATAGTTAATGCTCCAATCATATTTACTTCTTTATATTTTCCATTTTCAATTGCTTTAGTTGAAGAGACTACATCTGAAACTACTACATACCAATCTTTTGGAGCTTTCTCATAAATTTCATTATTTGCAATAGAAAATAGTGAATCAACTTCTTTTAAATTTAAATAAAAAACTTCATTCATCTTTTTCCCTTAATTAAGATATTCACGCAAAGCTTTTCTTGAAGCCTTATCAACAAGATTAAACAATTTATCTATATCATTTTTTTGTGAAGTTTTTTTATGTCCTTTTACTTTTTCAAAAGTACAATCTAAGTTATCTATAATTTTATAGAATTTTTTATAAAGTACATGATTTTTAACTATTTTCCCTGTACTTGTTTTATAATTATTTGCTTCAAGCTTTTCTCTTCTTTTTTCTAATCCTAAAATATTTTGACAATCTGTATAAACTACTATTTTTTCATTCATAATAAGTTCATCTTCTAAAGCCCATAATAAAACTTCAAGTTCTAACTTTGTAGAAGATGTATCCTCAAACTTTTTAATCTTAATAGATTTTTTAATACTTTCAAAATTTTGTTCTTCATCTCTTAATATAAAATATGCAGCAAAACCAATTTTGCGCTGTGGGTTCACACTACCATCACAAAATAAATTTATTTCATTCATAATGTACAGGGTTTACCTAAAAGTATTTTTTCTAAACTCTTTTCTTCCATTTTTACTCTTTTAAATTTTAATGCACCTATTTTTTACTAATTCATTTTTGCTAATTTAATCATTGTCTGTAAAGCAAATTTCAAATTTTCTAATGCCAAACCAGAAGGTACAGCTTTTTTAGCACAATTATTTACAGCAACTGCGTGATCAATAAATAAACGGTTTTGATGATAACGTGTGTTGTAAGCATTGACTAAAGTTAATTTATATGCATCTACTTGTTTTTGCATTGCATTAGCTTTTGATAAATCTCCACCATTAAACTTGATTAATCCAGGGCTCACAATCTCTTTTTGAATATAATTATTATACTGCTTTAAGCCAAGACGAATAGCTTTTACATCCGAAACAGGATATTTTGAAGGAGCAGAAGAAAGTTTTCCATCTACAAAATCTAATAAACCTTGACAACCTTGCATATCATTAATTGAAGGTGCGGCTAAAGCAGGTAATGTAAAAGAAAAAGTTAGACACATTGATAGTAGAAGTTTTTTAAATTTCATTTTTGTACTCCATTGAGAAAATTATATGTAATGGATTATTGTATTGAAAAATATCTTAAGCGAAACATTTTATTTTTAAATAGTTTTTTTTGTTATATTTTAAAAAGTCATTACATTTATTTTATTACAATATGTCATATTTTCAATTACATAATAAAAATTTGATTATAATTCCAATATATTTAAAGCAGGAAATATTATGGCAAAGAAGAAAACATCATTATTTGAGTGTCAACATTGTGGAGAACAATCTACAAAGTGGCTAGGTAAATGTCCAAATTGTGGAGGATGGGATTCATTTATAGAATTAAACCAAGATCAACAAGAAGTATTAAAACAAACATCAAAAGTTGTAAATAGTACTTCAAAAGCAACTCCAATTACACAAATCAAGCAAGATGATGTCACAAGATTTTCTTCATATAATGAAGAGTTTGATTTAGTATTAGGTGGAGGAATTGTTCCAGGGTCTTTAACTCTTATAGGAGGAAGTCCTGGAGTTGGTAAATCAACCCTACTTTTAAAAGTAGCAGGAAGTATTGCAAAATCAGGGAAAAAAGTTTTATATGTATCAGGAGAAGAGAGTGCAGGACAAATTAAACTTCGTGCTAATAGACTTGATTCAAATCATGATGATTTATATTTATTAAGTGAAATAAAACTTGAAGAGATACAAGATGAACTTTTAAGAAATGATTATGAAGTAGTTATTATTGATTCAATTCAAACAATTTATTCTTCAAATCTAACATCAGCTCCTGGTTCAGTTTCACAAGTTAGAGAAATTACTTTTGAGCTTATGAGAAAAGCTAAAGAGTCAGATATAGCAATGTTTATTATTGGTCATATTACAAAAGATGGAAGCATTGCAGGTCCAAGAGTCTTAGAACATATGGTTGATACAGTTTTATATTTTGAAGGTGAATCTTCAAAAGAGTTAAGAATGTTAAGAGGTTTCAAAAATAGATTTGGTTCAACTTCAGAAATTGGAATTTTTGAAATGACAGCTGAAGGATTAATTTCTGCTAAAGATATAACTTCAAAATTCTTTGATAAATCAAAAGCACAAGCAGGTTCTGCTTTAACTGTCGTTATGGAAGGAAGTCGTGCTTTAATAATTGAAGTCCAAGCACTTGTAACAGAATCAACATATCCAAATCCTAAAAGATCTGCTACAGGATTTGATGCAAATAGATTAAATATGCTTTTAGCCTTACTTGAAAAGAAAATTGATTTACCTCTAAACCATTATGATGTTTTTATAAATATAAGTGGAGGAATAAAAATCAAAGAGAGTTCTGCAGATTTAGCTGTAGTTGCAGCTATTATCTCTTCTTTTAGAGATAGACCTATTTCAAAAGAATCAACTTTTATAGGAGAGGTTTCTTTAACAGGAGAAATAAAAGATGTTTATTCTATTGATATGAGATTAAAAGAGGCACAAGCCCAAGGAATTAAAAAAGCAGTTATTGCTTTAAAACCTAATTTAAAACTTGATTTAAAAATTTTCCCTGTAGATGAAGTTTCAAAAATGATTGAATTATTCTAATTGAGCTATTTTAAAAATAGCTCAATTTAATATATTATTTTCCAACTCTTTTATTAGCCCCAGACATAAGTCTATCTTCTGTGATTATAGCTCTTGTATGAATACAAGTTCCAACTACTCCTCCTGTATCTTTTGCCTCTATTTCAAATTTATAAAGTTTTCCTTCCATACCTACAAAGGTTGCAGTTGATTTCACAATATCATCTGTAAGTG
>JBFHGG010000055.1:0-17123 GCA_041583235.1 Halarcobacter sp. | reverse complement strand
AATTTCCTTTTCTTTTCTACTCATACTTTGAACAATTCCATGCTTTTGTAATAAATCCTTATGTGCACATGAAGCATACTGACTTCCTCTATCTGTATGCCACAATAATCCCTTTTGTGGATTCCTTTGTCTTATTGCCATATTTAAAGCATTATTTACAAGTGATACTTTCATCGTATCATCCATACTCCATCCAACTACTTTTCTTGAATATAAATCATGGAGTGAAACGGAATCCCTAAGAGTAGTCTGGAACATTACAGTTGCTAAACAAAGCCATTCTTCACCTGTTGGGATATAAGTAATATCACCTACATATCTTTCCTAATAGTAGCAATACTCTTTCTTGATACAAGAAGTCCATAGAGTTCTTTTAATTTATCTTGAGTTCTTCTTGTTCCATAATTGTTTTTTTCAAAAATAAATATAGATTTTATCAGTTCATTAAGTTGATTATCTACTTTCTTAACTACACAAGCAGCATTTATCCAATGGTAATAAGAAGCTCTATTCACTTTTAAAATCTTACACATTTGATTTATATTGAAACTCTTTGATTGTTCTTTTATCCAAATATACTTTACAGAGTTTCTTTCGCAAAGTATGCTGTTTTTTTTAAGATATCCCTTTCTTGTTTAAGTATCTTATTCTCATGTCTAAGGCGTTTAAGCTCTTCTGATTCACTCTCTTTTAAAGTAGTTTTATTTTCATTATTTCTTATTGGAATATCATGTTGTTTTTTATATGTGGTAACCCAGGTATATAATGTTTTTGGATTTAAATCCAAATCTTTTGCTATATCTTTTACATTTTCATTATTGTTAATAACCAACTGAACCGTTGAGTCCTTAAACTCTTGACTATATTTTTCATGGTAACCCTTATTCATCTTTTATTTTAACGCAGAATTATTTAATTTCTATGTCTGAAATAATGTTACCACTCCACTATTATCCAAGTAAGAGGTTCAGGAAGAGACTCTTCAATATTCTATGTCCTATTTACTATTGATAGATCAATGGAACAATAAAAAATACATTATTTTGATTTCATTAAAATGATTAGCCCTACAATAGTAATAATAATTCCTATTAATCCTATACTATTTGGAAAAGCTACATTTAAAAAAATAACTTCTCCTAAAAGTGCAAAGAAAACTTCTCCTGATTGGCTAGCATCAACAAGAACTAATTTAGAAGGGGTATTTGCATGAGACCTTACATATAAAAACAAAGAGGTGGCAATAACTCCTGAAAGTATTGCTATCATTGCTACACTTAAATATTGTTCTTGACTAGGAACGGTAGCATCAGTTAAAAAATATAATACTATCCATAAGGGTAGACTTCCAAGAGTTAATAAAAATACTTTTACAAAAGCATTATTTATAATCCTAATATCTTTGTTAAATTCTTTTCTTTTTTTCTTTTCTTCCCACACTAATTGATTTCCAATAGGATATGAAAAGGAAGCAATTAAAATAGGTAGAGAACCTAATAAAAGTGCTTCTATATTATTTATATCAAAATGACTTAAGTTTACTAATGTGATACCTAAGAATATTATAAATGTAAAGAACCAAATCTTTTTTGATAGTTTTTGTCCAAAAAAAGCTAAAACAAATAGTGAAGCTAAAATAGTAATTTGCCAAGTTGTTGCCACTACCCAAGCAGGTGAGAAGTCAGCTGCATAACAAATAAGTGAATAGAAAAATCCAAATCCTATTGTTCCTGAAACAGTCCAAAATCTAATGTTCTCTATATATTCAAGGATAATAAGTTTAAAGTATGAAAAGCCTTTGAACAATATAAAACCTAAAGTAAGAAATAGTAATGTATATAAAAATCTAAGTGAGGCAGAAAAGTACCAATGTCCACCATCAAGTGAAATTGCACGATTTATTAAAAAAGTTGCAGAAAAGAATAGAGCTGATAATAGTCCTACTGCTAAAAGAAAAGATGAATTACCTTCATGCTTTTTTATGAATTCTTGTATATTATACATTGAGTGTCCTAAAAGTAAAAAAGGATCATACTCTTTTTTTATTTAAAATAAAAATTGGGCTTGATCTGGTTACGGTTTATAGGACTAGAATGATAAAGATTCTATATCTGAAGATAAGTTTAGAAACCTGTACTTTTGGAGTATGTTCAACAATTTAACTCTTTTTGGAACAATCTTTTCATTAATAAAAACTGCTCCAAAAGCAAGAGGTTGAGGAATAGACTATGTAGAGTTTAATATCCTATTTCTTGTTGCCAGATCAAGTCTATTTTTGGTATATTCTTTTTTTTGCTATTTTGAAAAAATTATCAGAATATTGTCATTATAAAACGCTGCAAGATCTAATTCTATGCTATTTCTAGGGTTAATTAAGATTGTTGTAATTTTTTGCAAGAATTGATAAAATTGGGACGGAAGTGGGACAAAAATGTTTATAAAATGTTGTCAAAATGACAATTAAAGTGTCAAAAAAGTCGCTCTCGACAATTTGTACAGATAAGGGGGGATGAATTTCTTCATCGTACAGGTGGTAGCCCCTAAAGCTAATGTATATACTAGCATTCCAGCATATATGCATTTATTTAAAATATAAAAGAGTTATTTAAAATGATTGGTGCAGCTGGAGGGATTTGAACCCTCACGCCGCGAAGCACGAGCCCCTCAAGCCCGCGTGTCTACCGTTCCACCACAGCTGCATATAGTTAATTATTAAAGATGCGAATTTTACAACTAAATGGCATAAAAAATGCTTAAGATTTATCATTATAAAGATAGAATTATATATTAGAAGATAGTCTCTAATAATATTATATAAAAAATAAATAAAATAAATAAGAGAAATAAATATGAATATTCATACAGATGAAAAAAATATTTTAAATGTAATTAAATATGCACCTATCATATTTATTTTTATCTTGTCTTTAGTAATTACACAAATATTAATATATCAAAATAATGACGAGTTTAAAAAAAATATTAAAATTGTTGAAAAATCATTTTTAGAAAGTAATAAACTTAGAGTAAAAGAGGAAATAGAAAGAGTTTATACTGAGATTAAAAATGAAAAAGAAAAAGCTGAAGAACTATTAAAAGAGAAAATAAAAAACAGAGTCTATGAAGCTCATGCAATTGCAACAAATATTTATACAGAAGCCTCAAAATATAAAAATGATTCAACTTACTATTCAGAAGAAAATATCTTTCAAACAATTAAGCATGCATTATCAGGAATGATTTATAATAAAGGAAGAGGATATATTTTTATTAGTGATAGTAAAGGAATAAACCTTTTACAGCCTATGAATAAAAATCTTGAAAATAAACCTGGATATGTATTAAATAATAAAGAAATCGATGATTTTACAGATAAACTAATTGATACTATTGATAAAAAGAGTGAAGATTATTCTACTTATCCCTGGTTTAAATTTGGAAATTTAGATAAAAAATATCAAAAAATGAGTTTTTATAAATATTTTGAACCTTTAAATCTGGCTATTGGAAGTGGTGAATATATCAAAGATTTTGAAAATGAATTAAAAAATGAATTATTAAATAAAATTAGCAATATTAGATTTGGAGAGAATGGATATATTTTTATTTATGATTTAAAGGGAACTTGTTTATCACATTTCAAAAAAGAACTTATTGGTCTTAATAGTATAGGTCTTAAAGATACAAATGGTAATTTTATTATAAAAGATATTTTAAATTTTGCAGAAATAAATAAGCAAGGTTTTATGTCATATAGATCAAAAATTAAAGCTAATGCTAAAGAAAAAAGTCGAGAAAAAATCTCTTATATAAAACTATTTGATGATTGGAACTGGGTTATTGGAACTGGATTTTATTTTGATAGTTTAGAAGATCAGATTAATAAGCAAAAAGAGCAACTTATAAAATTTAATGAGAAAGCAACAAGAGATATTATACTTATCGCTCTTCTTTTTACTTTTTTAACTTTATTACTCTCTTTTTATATAACAAAACAATTAGAAAAAAGATTTTTAAACTATACATTAAAAATAGAAAAACAGACCAAAACATTACTTGAAGCACAAAGAGTAGCTCGTATTGGAGACTGGAGCTATGATATAGTTTCTAACAAATATTATTTATCAGATGAGATCTTAAAAATTTTTGGAATGACAGAGTCAAAAGATAGTGAATTTATAGAATATTTTAAAACTATTTTGCATGAAGATGATGTAAAAAGAGTTTTAAAAACTTTTTTTAATAGTATTGAAACTGGAGAAGATTATTTTTCAATATATAGGATTTATGATTTAAATAATGAAATAAGATGGATAAGTAGTAAAGCAGTTGTTGATAAAAAGGAGAAAGTTTTAAATGGAGTATCTCAAGATATTACAGAATTAAAGAAATTAGAATTAGAAAAAGAAGAAAAAGAAGAAATTTTATATCAACAAAATAAAATGGTAGCAATGGGAGAAATGATTAGCAACATTGCTCATCAGTGGAGACAACCTTTATCAGCTATTTCAACAGCTTCAACAGGAGCTAAAGTACAAAAACATATGAATACTTTATCAGGTGAAGAGTTAGATAATATATTAACTAGTATAAATGATTCTGCACAATATCTTTCTCAAACAATAGAAGATTTTAGAAACTTTTTAAACCCTAGTAATAATAAAATGAATGAATTTTATATTAAAGAGCTTATTCATAAAACATTAAAACTTTTAAAGGCTCAATTTATAGCTAAAGAAATAGAGATTATTGAAAATATTGAAGACTTCTCTTTATTATCAATAGAGAATGAGTTTATACAAGTTTTAATAAATATCTTAAATAATGCAAGAGATATTTTGATATTAAAAGAGAATCAGGCTAGGTTAATTTTTATAAATACTTATAAAAAAGAGAATAGTTTATATGTAGAAATATTAGATAATGGAGGAGGAGTTGATAAAGATATAAAAGATAGAATATTTGAACCATATTTTACTACAAAACATAAATCTCAAGGTACAGGAATTGGTTTGTATATGAGTCTGGACATAATAAAAAATCATTTAAATGGTACTCTTTTTGTAAGAAATGAAAAATTTATATATAATAATATTGAATATACTGGAGCAAAATTTATAATTAAAATTCCTCTTTTATAGATACCTTAAATTAAGACTTTCAAAAAATTCTAAATACTAATTGTTCCAATATTTATATAAATTTACTTCTGTTCTAAATATTATATATTTACATTTTTATTACGTCAATTGTTCTTTTACTAATATATCTTTCTATTAATCCCATAGCAATTAGCAATACTGTAATTTGCCAAAGGTCAACAATATAAAAACTTAAAATAGATAAAATTATTAAAGATAAAAAATAGATAAAATTAAACAAGTATATCCTTTCATTTTTATAATAAATGAGATTATAGCTTATTTATATTAATGGAAGGTAACAATAATTAATTAGACATAAAAAAAGGTCAAGAGAAATTCTTGACCTTTTAAGATTTATAAAATCTGTAGTTTAAACTAGTATCTTATAAGAATGGGTTTGCGTATAATGCAATCATAGCAACAACAAGTGCATAAATAACTTGTGCTTCGATCATCGCTAATGCAATGAACATTGTTGTCATTAATTTTCCACCTAAACCTGGGTTTCTAGCAGTACCAGCAATAGTAGCAGCAGCTGTATTACCCATACCAATAGCACCACCAAGTGCAGCAAGACCAAGACCGATACCTGCAGCAACTACAGAGTAAGCTTTTAACGTTTCGTTTGCAACAGCACCATCAGCAGCAAAAGCAGCTCCAGCGATAGCAAGCATTAATAGAACGATTTTTTTCATTCGTGAATCCTTAAAAAATATTTTTGATAAAAGTACGTTCGGATAGCGTAACCACAGTAAAACTGTAGCAATACTTACATAAATGCAAATATTTCCCTACTTAGCACCTTGTTCGGGCAAAATTATACATCAATAATAATTAAGATTTTATTAGGGCTAAAGATAAATATTAAGATTATTACTATTTGTAACAATTTAAAATAATATAATTTTTAATTTTCTTTGATATAATCTATACTCTTAAGAAAAGGTGAAAGGATTATAATGAAAAAACTGTTTTTTGGATTAACTGCATTTATTCTAATCGTTGTTGGTGGGCTTTATACTCTATTATTTACAAGTATAGGAAACTCCTATGTTGCTTCAATTATTGAAAGTAAAGTTAATGAAGGACAAAAAGATGTAAAAATGAAAGTTAATGATTTTAAATTAACTATGCATGATATTCTTTTTAATGCAAGTATTAATGATAACTCTACAATTAATATAGAAGGTGCTTTAAATATCTTTGCAAAAAATGCTGATTTGAATTATGATGTAAATATTAAAGACTTGTCTACTTTAGAAAATATTACAAAACAAAAACTAAATGGTGCTTTCTCTACAAAAGGAACTATTAAGGGTGATCAAAAACAAGCTATTGTAAAAGGTATTACTACTGTTGCTTCAAGTGATACATCATATAATATAGATTTAGTTGATTTCAAACCTAGTAATATTTTATTTGATATGAAAAATGCAAAAATTGAAGAACTTTTACATATTGTAAATCAGCCAATATATGCAAATGGTAATTTAGATATAAATGCAAATATTAAAAATGCAGATATAAACTCTTTAGATGGTTTAGTTACGACAAAAATTTCAAAGGGTATATTAAATGCTAAGTTAATAAATAAAGAGCTAAAAGAAAATCCTAAAATTCCGATTTCGTTTAGTTCTATTACAAATACAAAACTAATTCCAAATATGGCAAATACAAAAATTGATTTTGATAGTTCTCTTGCAAAACTTAATGTAAAAGATGCAAGTATAAATTTAAAAACATCTCTTATAAATAGTGATTATAATCTTTTTGTAAAGGATTTGGCAAAACTAGAAATTTTAATTAATCAAAAATTCAATGGTTCCTTCTCTACAAGTGGAGTTGCAAGTGTAAATAATGGTGTTATTAAAATTGATGGGAATTCAGATATTTTTTCAAGTGATACAAAATATGGTGTAAAAGTAGTAAACTCAAAACCTGAATATATTAATGTAGTAGTAAATAAAGCAAAAATTGAATCACTTTTAAATCTAGTTAATCAGCCAAATTATGCAAATGGTTTAATGAATATTGATGCAAAAATTAAAAGTGCTGATATAAAAAATCTTGATGGAAAAATACTAACTACAATTTTAGAAAGTACAGTAAACAATAAAGTAGTAAACAAAGAGTTTGAACAAAAACTTAAGAATCCTATTGTTTTCAAAGGTGATATTGTTACTGACTTGCTTAAAACACAAGCCATTTCAAAAATTGATTTAAATACAAGTGTTACAAATTTAGATATAAAAAAAGCTGTCTATGATTTAGAGAAAGCAGAGTTTATAAGTGATTATGAAATAAACTTTACTGACCTTTCAAAACTTTATGATATTACTCGAACAAAAATGAGAGGTAGTGCAAAGTTAAATGGAAATATCAAACAAAATACAGAAACTTTAAGTGTTGATGGTAAATCCTCTTTATTTGATGGAAATATAACATTTAATCTTTTAAATGATGTATTTAAGGCTAAAATTGATGGTGTTGAAGTGAAGTCATTGACTCATATGTTATATTATCCTGAAATTTTTACTTCTAAATCTAATATTGATGTTGATTATAATTTAACTTCTAAGATAGGAAAGATTGGAGGAAATTTATTAAATGGACAGTTTATAAAAAACGAATACTCTAATATAATTAATACTTTTGCTAATTTTGATTTAACAAAAGAAGTTTATGAAAAAGTTGAGATTAAAAGTGATATAAAGAAAAATATTATAAATACTTTCGTTGATATGCAAAGTAAATATACAAAAATAAAAGTTCCAAGTAGTACAATTGATACTGAAAAAAACTCTATAAATGCTTTAGTTCAAGCAACTATTACTAAATATACCTTTGATACAACAGTTAAAGGAAGTCTCTCTAATCCAAAGGTTAATGTTGACACAAAATCTTTTTTAAATAGTAAATATGGAGAAAAAATAAAAGAAAAAACAGATAAATATAAAAAGAAAATAGAAGAAAAACTAAATATTAAAGGTTTAGATTTAAATAAATTATTTAATAAAGCTCCTAGTATAGAACCTTCTGAAAACAGTGCTAAAAAAGGACCTAGTAATAGAGAACTAGCTGAAGCTTTAAAAAGATATATGCAATAAAAATATAGAGATTATTTAATCTCTATATTTTTTGTTAAAGTTAAAGATACTCCTGCCCAAGAAGCAATTCCACCTCTGTACCACATAATTTTTTCTTTTGGATATCCAATTTTAATTAGAGTTTTTATTGCTCTTGGAGATTGTGCACACCATGAACCATTACAAAAGAAAACAGCAGTTTTTGCATTAGTAAAATCAAATTTATCTTTGCCCAAGATTTTTATACCTAAATTTTTAAATGCTTTTTTGTACTCTTCTTCAAAATCTTCATCAAAAGTTAGTTCATTATAAGGAATATTAACAGCACTTGGAATTGTTCCTGCATCAAACCAAGGTGATGTTCTACTATCTACTAAGATATATTTTGATTGGTCTTCAGAAGAGTAGTTTAATATAAAATCCAATACTTCTAATTCAGCAAGAGTTGTAACTCCATTTTCTAATTTTAATGGTTGAATTAGACCTCTTGTTGTCACAAAAGTTTTTTTGCATCTTGAATCTACATCTTTTGAAGCTAAGTTTTCTGATTGAAAGGTTTCAGCATTTATTGGAACCTTCATACATACTTCATTGACTTCTCTTTGAATTATTATATCTTCTACTTTTTCATTTGAATATTTATGTTCAACTTCTATTGCCATATATGGAAGTTTTATTAAATCCGTTGCAAATAAATTAAGTGAGATAAAAATAAAAAAGACTATTCTCTTCATTGAAAACTCCTTTTGTTTATAATAATTATAAAGCTAATAATATCATAAATTTGTTATTTTATTTAAGATATAATATTAAAAAATATTAAGGATTATCAATGATAAATAGAGTTTTAGTTACAGGTGGTAATAAAGGAATAGGCTTAGAAGTTGTAAAAAGATTTTTAGAAGTTGATTATGAAGTTATAGTTGTAGCACGAGATTTTTCAAATTTTGCTTTTAAAGATAATGAAAAAGTTACAATGATAGAGTATGATTTATCAAATACTGATGGTTTAGAAAAGCTTGTAAAGGAAGTGGGTGAAATAGACATTTTAATAAATAACGCGGGATATATGCAACCTAAATATACTTATGATAATTATCCAAAAGAAGCAAAAGAGCATATTATGAATGTTGACTTGCACACTCCTGTTGAACTTATGACTCTATTTTCAAAAGGAATGAAAGAGAGAGGATATGGAAGAATAGTAAATACAGCATCAATAGCAGGTCAAATTGGGCATCCTGATATTTGGTATGGGATTGCAAAAGCTGGACTTATAAATGCTACTAAAATTTTTGCAAAATTACTAGGAAGTGAAGGCATTATTGTTAATTGTATTGCACCAAGTCCTGTTGAAACTGATATGCAAAAAGATAATTCAGAAGAGAGAAAAGCTGAATTTAAAAAGATGGTTCCAAGTGGGAGATTTGCTGAGCCACAAGAAGCAGCTGAGGTTATTTTTTGGTTAGCTACAGATTGTCCAGAGTATGTAAATGGGACAACACTTGATTTTAATAATGGTTCTTACGTAAGATAGGTTTTTACCTATCTTACATTTAGAAATAGTCTTAAAAAATCTATTTTAAAACTTCAAACTTGGCATTAACACCAATAACTTCATAAGCAAAACCAAAACCATAATTAACATCAGTATTTACAGTTCCCATAACTCTAACTTTATTTCCAACTTTTACTTTTTCATCTTCATTTGGTGATCTAAAAATCACAGCATCTTTTCCATCATAAAGTTTAATCCAAGTATTACCTTTTACTTTATTAGATACTTGAATTACATCAGCTTCAATTTCTACATTTTTGTTTTTAAATTTTTCTTTATCTTTAAATAAATCTGTAATAGTTGTTTTTATAGCTTCATCTTTTGAAATAACTAAACCCTCGTTAAATTTTGGATCAGGCTTAAAACTCTCTTTTTGTTTTTTCTTTATCATATCTCCATGTATTTGATGCACATAATCAGTTCCACTTATACCTTTTTTAGCAAAGTCTGCAAACATAACCTTCTCAAAAGTTCTATCTAAAGTTTTACTTTTGAAGTTTTTCATCCAAACTTGCTCTTTAATAGTAATTGTACTTCCAACTTTTACAGGAGTAGTTGATATTGCTGCCCAATACTCTTCTGCATTTTCTGATACTTTTATATATGTATAAGCTCCTGCATCTATTTTTTCTAATATTTTTACTTTATGTTCTTCATTTAGTGCAAATAAAGAAGTACTCAACAATAAAATTCCCAAGCTACTAGTCATTAGTTTTTTTAACATTTTTTACCTTTTTGTGAATAATTGTTCAAATTTTATCAATTTATTATGATTTTTTTCTTGAGCTAAGTCATTAAAAATAAAAAATTTGACAATTAAAGGCAAATATAATAATATATCATTATAAACTAACCGAATGGTTAGTAGATTTAGGGAATATTATGAAAACAAAAGATTTAATATTAAAAGTAGCAGAAGAGGAGTTTTCAAAGTTAGGTTATGATGCTGTTAGTATGAATGACTTAGTTAAAAAACTTGATATAAATAAAGCAACGATTTATTATCATTTTTTAGATAAAAAAACTTTATATCATGAGGTTCTTGTAAATGTAATAAGTGATATGAATTTAAAAATAAGATCAGTTTTTATGGGAAACTTAGATAATGAAACATTATTTAGAGCATATGTACATACTGTTGTTTTAAGTATTAAAGAAAGACCATCTATAGTATCTTTAGCTTTAAGAGAAATGGCTAACTATGGAACAAATGTTGATAATTCTATTGTTCCCAATATTGAAGAAGAATTAAAATATATAAAAATCATTATGAAAAAGTTGAATTTAAAAGATAAATATAAAAATATAAATACTTATGCGCTTCAATCTTTAATTCATGGAACAATTAAGGAATTTTATGTAATTCAAATGAGTTCTTTATCAATTGATGAAAAAAGTCAGTTTAAACAAGATAGTGAAAAAACTCTAAATTATATTTCGGAATTTATTTCAAATATAATATTAGATGCAATAGTAGAAAAATAGGAGAAAGGTATGTATTTAAAATTTGCTAGTATGCTTTTATTATCAGTAATGATTTTTACAAGCTGTGAAAAAAAAGAAGAGAAAGTAATTGATAAAGCAAAAGCAAAAGTTGTAAAGATATTTGATGTAAAAGACAGCACTAATTTTTTACAATCTTTTAAGTATCCTGCCCAAGTTGAAGCTTTTCAAGATGTAACAATGGCATTTGAAGTATCAGGAAAAATCGTAAAATTTTATTATAAAGAGGGGCAGAAAGTCAAAAAAGGATCAGTTATTGCAAAACTTGATGATGCAATTTACAAAGCAAATTATAATCAAGCCCTAGCAAATTATAATCAAGCTAATATTGATTATAAAAGGTATCAAAAATTATTTGAATCAAGCTCTGTTGCTAAAGTTGAGTTAGAAAAACAAAGACAAAGTTTAGATGTAAATAGAGCTATTTTACAAATTGCAAAGAAAAATTTAGATGAAACAAGACTTATTGCGGAGTTTGATGGAATAATGGCAAAAAAAATGGTTGATGATTTTGCAAGAGTTACAGCAAAACAAGCAATTATAAGACTTCAAGATAATTCATCTTATAAAATTAAATTCTTTGTTCCTGAAAGTGATATTCTACAAATAAAGGGTGAATTAACACCTGAATATATTGCAAGTATAGTGGATTTTTATGTAACATTTGAAAACAATGAAGACAAGAAATATGATGCAAAACTTATTGATGTTTCAACGACTGCTGAAAAAACAACTAGGACATTTGAAGCAACACTTGAAATGCAAATTCAAAAAAATGTAACAATATTACCTGGCATGACAGCTCAAGTACATGCTATTGCTAGGCAAGCAAAGCAGAAAAAAGTTTTTATACCTTTAAAGGCAGTTTTTTCAGATAATACAAATTTATCTTTTATATGGTTGATTGATGAAAATAATAGAGTTTATAAACAAAAAGTTGAAACAGGTACTTTACGTAAAGACTTTATTGAAATTATTGCTGGCTTTAAAAAAGGTGAAAAAGTTGTTATTTCAGGTATTAGGTTTTTAGAACCAAATGATGAAGTTGTAGAGTATAAAAAATTGGATAAATAAAATGGACTTTGCAAAATTTAGTTTAAAAAACAAACTTATAATTTATGTCTTAACAATTCTTAGCCTTGCATATGGATTAATTGTTTATGACAAAATGGGAAAACTTCAAGACCCTGAATTTACTATTAAAGATGCTCTTGTTATTACAAATTACCCAGGAGCTACAGCAGTTGAAGTTGAAAAAGAGGTTTCAAATAGACTTGAAAAAACTATTCAAACGCTTCCTTATGTAAAAAGAATTATTACAAAAAACTCTGCTGGTCAATCTTTTATAATAGTAAGAATGAAAGATAAATATAGAGCAAAAGATTTACAACAAATTTGGGATGAACTTAGAAAAAAGATTGGTGAAACATATCTTCCTCCAAGAGTAGAAAATCCATATATAAATGATGATTTTGGAGATGTATATGGAATTATGCTTGCTGTTTATGGAGATGAATACTCTTATGAAGAGTTAAAAGATTATATAGATTTTCTAAAAAAAGAGATTATTTTAGTTGAGGGTGTTGGAAAAGTCACTACCTTTGGAGAACAGCAAAGAGCTTTAACAGTTGAAATAAATAGAGATAAATTATCGCAATTAGGAATTACAAAGACCAAAATTGTTCAAGAACTATATTTAAAAAATCTAATTCCAAATTTTGGGAAAATAAATGTAGGTACTGAATTTATTAGAGTTGAATCAAATGGTTTTGATTCAGTAAAAGATTTAGGAAATATAGTAATAAAAGGAAATACAAGTACTTCTCAGATTTTTTTAAAAGATATTGCAACGATTAAAGATACATATGTAGAACCTTCAACAGAAATTTTAAAATATGATGGACATAATTCAATTGCAATTGGTATTTCTACAACAAAAGGTGGAAATGTTGTAAAAATGGGAGAACTAATTGATGAAAAACTAAAAGAATTAGAAGTAAAAAAACCACTAGGAATGGAAATAGGGGTTATTTCTCATCAGGCAAAAGATGTTGAACTTGCAATTAATTCTTTTATGATAAATCTTGCTCAAGCAGTAGGAATTGTAATTATAGTTCTTCTTCTTTTTATGGGACTTAGATCTGGTTTAATAATTGGTTTTGTACTTCTTGTAACTATTATAGCAACTTTTATTTTTATGCCAATGTATGGAGTAATGCTAGAGCGTGTCTCTTTAGGAGCACTTATTATAGCCCTTGGAATGCTAGTCGATAATGCCATTGTCGTCGTCGATGGAATACTTGTGAGGATAAATAGGGGAGTTGATTCAAAAGAGGCTGCTTCTGAAATTGTTAAGCAGACAGCATGGCCACTTTTAGCTGCAACAGTTGTTGCTATTTTAGCATTTGGAGCAATTGGATTATCTGAAGATATGACAGGAGAATATACCGAATCTTTATTTTATGTTGTTATGATTTCTCTTAGTTTATCTTGGGTTACTGCAATGACATTAACTCCAATTTTAGCAGTACAGTTTTTAAAACCATCTAAAAAAAGAAGAACTGAAGAAGAACTAGAAAAAGAGCAGTATTCTAATTTTATTTATAGATCTTATGGTGCAACTTTAAAATTTGCTATAAATTATAGATATCTAATTGTTATAATTGCTGCTGCTATATTTGTCACTTCTATGATGAGTTTTAAATATGTAAAAAAGAGTTTTTTCCCTGATTCTTCACGACCTCAAATTATTGTTGATTATTTCCTACCTCAAGGTACGGCAATAGAGACAACAAACAATTATTTAAGTGATTTAAATAAAGATATAAAAGATATAAAAGGTGTACAGCATATTTCTACATTTATTGGGCAAGGAAGTTTAAGATTTCTTTTAACATATGACCCTGAGAAACCAAACTCAGCTTTTGGACAGATGTTAATTGATGTTGAAAATTATTTAGAGTCAGATAAGATTATTAAAGAAATTGAGACTTTAAGTAAAAATAGATATCCAGATATGAATGTATATGGTAAAAAGTTTATATTAGGACCTGGAGATGGGGGAAAGGTTCAAGCTAAAATCTATGGAAAAGATTTAAATAAGATAAGAAAATATGAAGAACAAATATACAAAATAATTGATGAATCTCCTTATTCAAAAGGTATTAGAAGTGATTGGAGAAATAGAGTAAAGGTTTTAAAACCAGTAATCTCTTATGAAAAAGCAAATTTAAATGGTATTACAAGAGACTCAATTGCAGGGGCCATTTTAGATACTTTCCAAGGTAGAACAATAGGAGTTTACAGAGATGGAACTGAACTTTTACCAATTATTTTAAGAGCACCAGAAAGTGAAAGAGGTGATATTAAAAATATAGAAAATATTCAAATTTTCTCTCCTATTGCTAATAAAATGATTCCTTTAAAACAGTTAATTACTTCATATGAGACAGTTTTTGAAGATGATATTATCTTTAAATATAATAGAAAAAGAGCAGTAACTATTCATGCAGACTCTGTTGAAGGAAAACTTCCAAATGATCTTCTTTATGATGTAAAAGATAGAATTGATAATATTGATTTTGAAGATGGTTATTATGTGCAGTGGCATGGACAATATAAAAGTGCAAAAGATGCACAAAAGCCAATTATCGCATCTTTACCACTATTTATCATTATTATGGTTTTAATAATCATAGGACTATTTAACTCTATTAAGAAAACATTAGTTATTTGGCTTACTGTTCCATTCTCTCTTATTGGCGTTGTAATAGGACTTTTAATTATGGATTTACCATTTGGATTTATGTCTTTGCTTGGGTTTTTATCTTTGTCTGGAATGTTGATTAAAAATGCAATTGTGTTAATTGATGAAATTACTTTAGAAAGTGAGACAAATAAAATGCCTTTAAATAGAGCAATTCATCACTCAGGAATAAAAAGATTAAGAGCAGTTTCAATGGCAGCGCTTACAACAGCACTTGGAATGATTCCTTTAGTTTCTGATCCCTTCTTTTCATCAATGGCAGTTGTTATTATCTTTGGTTTAATGGTTGCAACTATGCTTACAATGATACTTGTACCTGTATTTTATTCAATAGTTTTTAAAGCAGAAAAACTGGACTAAAAGATGAAAGAGTTATTATTAAAATTATGGTTTCAAGTAATTATAGGAATGGTTTTAGGAGTAGGAGTTGGTTTAATTCTATCTCCTTCTGCTTTTGCCCTTATTCCTGAAAATATTGCACTTGCAATTGCTCCTTGGGTGGCATTAGTTGGTAATATCTTTTTAAGCTTAATTAAAATGATTGTAATTCCTCTTGTTATGAGTTCTATAGTTTTAGGAATTACAAGTGCAGATGATACTGAAACTCTAAAAACACTAGGTCTTAAAATTGCACCATATTTTGTATTTACAACAATTGTGGCAGTTACAATTGGTATTTGTATTTCATATTTAATTCAACCTGGGAACTTTGTATCCCAAGAGATTGTAAATCAAATCTCAACTACTCAAATTGTAGTTAAAGAGACAAATATTTTAAATGATGTATCTATTCCAGATATGATAGTAAATCTAATTCCTGTTAATGTTGTACAAGAGAGATTAGATGGAAATATTCTAGCCTTTGTAATTTTATCAATATTTATTGGTGTTGCATTAATGAGTATGAAAGAAAAAGAGGCTAAACCTTTAAAAGATTTAGCAAAATCTTTACAAGCTTTTTCTATGATAGTTGTAAATTGGGCAATGAAAATTGCTCCTTATGCAGTATTTGGATTATTGTGTAATATCACAATTAAGATAGGTTTTGATGCAATTTCTTCAATGTCAATGTATGTTTTTACTGTGATTTTAGGACTTCTAATACTGCTTTGTTTTTATTTAGTCATTATTTATTTTTCTTCAAGTTTAAAACCATTTGAGTTTTTAAGAAAAATAAGAGAAGTTCAACTTATGGCTTTCTCAACTTCAAGTTCTGCTGCTGTTATGCCTTTATCAATGAAAACAGCTGAGGATGAGTTAAATATACCAACGCCAATTTCAAAATTTGTAATTCCATTTGGAGCTACTATAAATATGGATGGTACAGCACTTTATCAAGTATGCGCAGCAATTTTTTTAACTCAGCTTTATGGAATAGATTTAGACTTAATTGATATAATTATTTTAGCTATTACAACAGTAGGTGCTTCTATTGGAGCTCCAAGTACTCCTGGAGTTGGTATTGTAATTTTAGCAACAATTTTACAAGGTATTGGTGTTCCTGCTGATGGGATTGCGCTTATTTTAGGAGTTGATAGAATTCTTGATATGTGTAGGACTACAATAAATGTTACAGGAGATTTAACAGCTTCTTTAGTTATGAAAAAGTTAGTTTCTTTATCAAGTACTTCACAAAAAATAGCAAAAAAAATCCAAGGTTTAAAATGAATAATAAAAAAACTATATCTTTAGTTTTAGGAAGTGGTGGAGCAAGGGGTTATGCACATATTGGAGTTATTAAAGAGCTTATTAAAAATGATTATGAAATAAAATCAATTTCAGGTTCTTCAATAGGAGCATTAATAGGTGGATTATATGCAGCAGGAAAACTAGAAGAGTATGAAAAATGGGTTTTAAATTTTGATATTTTTGATATTTTGAAATTAATTGATTTTTCTTTTTCTAGAAATGGTATGATAAATGGAGATAGAGTATTTGATAAAATTGAGCAGATGATAGGTGATATTAATATTGAAGATTTAGATATATCTTTTACAGCAACTGCAACAGATATTTCAAATAGAAAAGAGGTATGGCTTCAAAAAGGAAGTTTAAAAGATGCCATT
>JBFHGG010000054.1:0-17251 GCA_041583235.1 Halarcobacter sp. | reverse complement strand
GCTTAAAATTGTTTCTTATTGTCTTATGACAAATCATGTTCATTTGATAGTAATACCAAAAACTAAAGAATTTTTATCTAAAGCAATTGGTGAAACTCATAGATTATATACGAGAAAAATAAATTTTGAACAAAAAGTAAAAGGTCATCTTTTTCAAGAAAGATTTTATTCTACACCTTTAGACGAAGAACATTTTTTATATGCTCTAAGATATGTTGAACAAAATCCGGTAAAAGCATATATGGTAAAGTATGCTTGGGATTACAAATATTCTAGTGCTAAGTATAGAGTAAAATTAATACAAGAAGATATATTATTATCAAATCATGAATTAATAGATAGTATTGAAGATTATAGAAACTTCTTATTAAAAGATATAAAAGTAGAAATGATAAAAGAGAAAACAAGAACAGGCAAACCTTGTGGTGGTGAAGAATTTTATAATAAAATTCAATCCTTGGAAGGAATAGATTATCGAAAGAAAAAGCCGGGGCCTAAAATAAGTGAAAATTAATAATTAAGTATACTGTCATCGGAACTTTTTCTCCGGAACTTTCATTTAACTTTTATTTAATTTCTATTTATATCATCTTATTACCATAAGAAAAATCATTTAAAGGTAATTTTATGTTAACAAGAACTATTATAAAAAAATTTAGTATTACAACTGTATCATTTGGAACTTTCTTAATACTGACAGGATGTGCAAATCCTTCATTTACAAAAGTAGGAAGAACATCAGCAGGGGAAAAAGTAGCAATTTCCAAAAGCGATATCCATGCAAAAACTAATATGAGTGAAACAATATTTTTAGAACCTGTAGCTCCTGAAGAGCAAATTATATATTTTAGATTCAGAAATACATCTGATGAAAACTTATTTATTACAGAAAAGTTGAAAAGAGAATTTGAGAACAAAGGTTTTGTTGTAACAAAAAACCCTAAAATTGCAAATTTTATAGTTCAAGCTAACTTATTAAAAGTTGGAGAAATGGATGAAAACGAGCAAAAAAATTATCTAGGAGCGGGTTATGGTGTTGGTGCTATTGCTGCGGGAGCAACATTACTAACAGGTGGAGGAGGCCATAGAGCTGGAGCGGCTGGATTAATAGGAGCAACTGTTGGCTTAGCTATTGAAGCTGCTAGAGTTAAAGATGTACATTATGCAATGGTAACAGATGTTGAAATTAGACAAAGACCAATGTTAGGAGAACTTGTAACTCAATATGACGATCAATTCGGACAAATGGGAAGAGCTTCTGTCTCTAACCAAAGTTCGAGTGTAGAAGGTGTACAGTGGAAAAAATATAGAACAAGAATTGTAAGCTCAGCCTATGCACCTGGTTTAGATTTTCAACAAGCTCAACCATTTTTGGAAGATGGTCTTGTAAAAGCACTTAGCGGTACAATGTAGCATTTATTTATTCATACTTGAGAATAAGGAAAATAAATAAAGGGAATAGGATCCTTTTTTTATTTTCCTTACAATGATTTTTTAAATGATATAGTTAATTAAAGTTTCACCAAAACTTACTAAACAGCTAATTTTTTTAACGCATTAATAATATCTTCTGGTTCAGCTCTTGTTCTATAGTCTACATCTAAATGTCTCCATGTAATAATTCCATCTTTTCCAATTACATACGTAGCAGGAATAGGTAATATATCTGCATTTCCATTATTGATTGATTCTAGGTCAAGACCTCTATCTATTTTCATATGCTCTGTTAAAAATTCAGGTACTTTCCATGCTACACCATATTGTGCGGCTATGCTAGCATTTTGGTCTGATAGAACGATAAAATCCATTTTTGATATCTCATCTTTATCAAGTGAATTATCAGGTACTTGAGGACTAATAGCTACAAGTTGTGCGCCAAGTGCGTGTATATCTGCTAATCTTAATTGCATTGCTTTTAACTGTATATTACAATAAGGACACCAGCTTCCACGGTAAAATGTAACAACTACAGGACCTTTTTTTAATAATGTTTCTAATGAAATAATCTCATTTTTTGCATTTGGTAGCTCAAAGTTTGGGGCTTTTGTGTTGATTTTTACTGCATTTTTGCCTTCTTGAAATTCTCTTGCTGTGTTTACTACTTCATCAACTGATTTCATAAAATCTGGATTTGCTTTTCTTCCCATAGCTACTTTTTCATCTGTTTGTTCTTTTAATGTTTTCATATTGTTCCTAAATTCTTAAATAATTTTTAAATAAATCGTAAGATACCATCCTTTCACTGAAAATATAGCTAATTTTGCATATATCTTTTTATTTTTCATTAGTATTAAAAATTATAAATACTAAAAGAGAAAATAACAAAAATAATCCTTGTGGTGATGAAGAATTTTATGATAAAATTCAATCTTTAGTAAGAATAGATTGTTAAAAGAAAAACTGGGCTCTAAAATAAGTAAAAATTAATAATTTGTAAAATGCCAAATATAAATGGAGAAAAATATGAATAAAAAAATACCATTATCTGTATTAGATTTGATTCCAATTGCAGAGGGATTTACGATACCTCAAGCAATAGAAAATAGTACAAAACTAGCCCAGGCTGTTGAAGAGTTTGGTTACAAGCGTTATTGGGTAGCAGAGCATCACAATTTTAGTGGAATAGCAAGTGCTGCCACTTCTGTAATATTAAGTTATATTGGAGAAAAAACTAAAAAAATTAGAATAGGTTCTGGTGGAATTATGCTACCTAATCATGCACCATTGGTTATAGCTGAACAATTTGGAACTTTAGAATCTTTATATCCAAATAGAATAGATTTAGGTTTAGGAAGAGCTCCTGGTACAGATAGAAAAACAATGCTAGCTTTAAGACGTGATATACATAATGATGGTTCAGATTTTCCTATGATGCTTGAAGAATTACAATACTATTTATCTAATGAAACTATTAATAAAGGAATAAAAGCAGTACCAGGATGTGGATTAGATATACCTATTTGTCTACTTGGTTCTAGTACTTTTAGTGCACAGTTAGCTGCACAAAAAGGATTACCTTTTGTTTTTGCCTCACACTTTGCCCCTGATTCAATGCATGATGCACTTAAAATATATCGTGCAAACTTCAGACCTTCGAAGCAATTAAAAGAGCCTTATGTAATAGTTTGTATCAATATAATATGTGCCAAAACAAAGGAGGAAGCACAATATTTAGCTACAACAGAACTTCAAAAATTTCTTTATCTACAAAGAGGCGATAATAAAAAATTACCAAAACCTACAAAAGATATGAGTAGTTTGTGGGAAGAGTGGGAAGAAAAAAGCATAAGACATAAAACAAGAGAGTCTATATGGGGAACACCAGAAGTTGTTAAAAAAAGACTTGAAGAACTAATAGAGAGAACACAAACAAATGAAGTTATGATAAATGCCATGATACATAATCCAGAAGATAAAATAAAATCTTATGAACTAATTTCAAAAGTTTGGTTTGAAGGTTGATTTTGTAAGGAATAAATTCCACAAATTTTACAGAAATCAATAAATATAAGTATAAAATGAAAAAGTAACTTTATCACATAAAAAAAGAAAAGAATAATATGAATATAGAAAAACTAAAAGACTACGAATCCGAATTTTTAGAACAATATCCAGAGGGTTTTGATGATAGAAATTTTTTTCCTACTATGAAAAGCTTTAATCCTTTAAAGCTAGAAGAGTTTGCAAAAGAGGCTTTAAAAAAAGAGAACTTTCAAAATCCAAATTTAGTAGTAGATGGCTTTTTTAAAGTGGTTCAAAAATCAGTATTTGTATCACTATTTGATAAACTAAAATTAAAAGATACGATAGCTACACTTAATTCATATGAAAAAGATATGTTAAGTATAGAAATTTACGAGCTTTTATATGGGAATAAAAAGGAGGGTTTTGAAGGTTTAGTTGAATTTTTAGCACAGTATAAACTAGCAAAATGGACAATAATAAGTGTAGTTCCATATTGTTTAAATAGGCATCAAGATTATTTTATAAAACCTACTACTACAAAAAATATTATCAAAACTTTTGAGTTGGAAGATTTGATTTACAAACCAAAACCTAGCTTTGAGTTTTACTATAAATATACAAAAGCCTTAGATAAAATGAAATCAAGTATTGATAAGTCACTTAGCCCTGATAATGTAGGTTTCACTGCTTTTTTAAAAGTTGTTATGGAATGTTAAAATACCCAAAATCATAAACTATTCATTAAAATTAGCAAAAGCACTTTCAACATTTGAAATGTTTTTATAGTTAGTCTTTGTCAATGTTACTTTTTTAGTTTTAAGATCACAAATTGCTATTTTAAAACTAGAACCCATAAATGGTTCTACAATACAAATAATTTTATCTTCAATCTGTCTTGTAGTATAAATAGTACCTTTAAGAGAATGAAAAAAATATTTTGGATAAGTTAATGGTGTTATTTCAACTATATCTATATTTTCATGATTTTCAAGAGTTTGCGCTATATCCATAGCATCTTCATAAGTTTCAAATTGGATACACCAATCATCAAAAATTTTATTAAAATGTTCTAAATCCTCATCTAGAAATCCACCAGCTAAAGATTGTAAAGTAAAAATAGACACAAAAATCACCTTGAAGTATATATAGTTTTAGAATTTAATTTTAACATATTTACCATTCAAATTCCATGTCCATTTTACTCTATCTAGATTATTTATTAATTAGATCAGTTAATATTTTCTTATATGTAGCAACATCATTCGCTCCAACACGTGCTATTCGTTTATCAAATATCATAGTAGGAATTGCATATACACCCTGGTCTTTCCAATATTTTTCTTCATTTTCAATATTTTTAATAGCTTCTTTATTATCTAATCTTTTCATTGCTTCTTCTGCATTTAATCCAACGGCTTGAAGTTCTGCAAAAAGAATCTCTCTATTACTTATATCTTTTCTTTCACCAAAATATGCTCTTTGTAGTCTTACTTTTAATTCAGTTTGTTTACCAAAATTTTTAGCATAATCAAGTAATATGTGAGCATTAAAAGTATTTAACTTTCTCATTTCCTTAAAATAATCAAATTCAAATCCAGACTCTTTTCCAATTTTTGTTACACTTTTTCTTTTTTCTTTAAGACCCTCTTCACTTAACCCAAGTTTATTCATTAGATATTTATCTGCATTTTTCCCTTCTCTTGGCATATCAGGATTAAGTTCAAAAGGGTGCCATGCAATTTCAACTTTGTCTTCTAGTTTTAATTCTTCAATGGCTAAACTTAATCTTTTATATCCAATTGCACACCAAGGACATACAACATCAGATACAATATCAATTTTTATTTTTTCTGCTGCGAATGCACTTATACTCAAGAAACTTAATTGCGATATCATAGTTATTGCAAGTATACTTTTAATCATTTTTTTCATCTTTACTCACTTTTATAAAATTATTTAGATAATAGAATGATTATTCTAAAACTTAACTTAAAAGTATATATTATTTCACTTAATTACTCTTTTAGATATAATTTTATATCTAATAAAAAGGGTTAAAATGAAAAGAGTTATATTATTTACATTTCTTACTACTAGTATATTATTTGCAGTAGATCGAGAAGGTTGTATTGAAACTAGATTAAATGCAACAAAAAGTATTTATGCCTGTCCTCAAGCAACATTTGAAGTAACATTTAAAATTGATGTGCATACAAAAGAAAGATCTGAAAAAGATAAGCCAGTTTTAAAAAAAATAGCAGAGGCAAAAGCTCCTATTACACAATATATAAATAAAAGATAGAAATGATTTAGCTTTTTAGAATTATCAAAAACATAAAAATTATGCATTCATTTTTCATAATAATTTATTATTTATGATAAAATACGAGCAATATTAGAGTTGTTAAGAAAAGGAATGTTTGATGAAAAAAAGAATTGGTATTTTAACCAGTGGTGGGGATTGTCCAGGTCTTAATGCGGCTATAAGGGGTGTTGCAAAAGCATCATATGAGCTTTTTGACTGTGAATTTATTGGTATTAATGATGGATATAAAGGCTTAATAGATGGTAATTATAGAGATCTTACACCCGAAGACTTTTCAGGTATTTTAACTCTTGGCGGTACGATATTAGGTACAAGAAGAACTCCTTTTAAAAGAATGCGAAAAATAGAAGATGATGGTGTTGATAAAGTAGCTAATATGATTAACAATTATGAGAATCTAGGCTTAGACTGTCTTATTACTTTAGGTGGAAATGGGACTCACAAGAATGCTAATTTACTTAGAGAAGAAGGTCTTAATGTTATTGGACTTCCTAAAACAATAGATAATGATATTTATGGTACAGATTTAACTTTTGGTTTTCATAGTGCTGTTGATATAGCAACAGAAGTGATTGACCGTATTCATACAACTGCTGACTCTCATGATAGGGTAATGCTTGTTGAATTAATGGGACATAAAGCAGGGTGGTTAACATTATATGCAGGTCTTGCAGGTGGCGCGGATGTTGTACTTATTCCAGAAATTCCTTATTCTCTTGATAAAATCTATGAAGGACTTCAAGAGCGTCATAATAAAGGTAAAAAGTTTTCTATTATTGCTGTAGCAGAGGGTGCTATTAGTAAAGATGAAGCACAAATGGATAAAAAAGAGTTTAAAGAGCATCGTTTATTGATGCAACATCAAACAGTATCATATAGGTTAGCTGAGCAGATTAATAAAGAGCTTGGATATGAAACTAGAGTTACAATTCCAGGTCATCAACAAAGAGGTGGTTCACCTTCTGCATATGATCGTATTTTAGCAACTAAATTTGGTGTTTATGCGGCACAACTTATTAAAGAAGAACGTTATGGGAATACAGTTTCAATTGTAAATAACAAACTCCAAGCTACACCTTTAGAGTATATGGCAAATAAATTAAAACTTCTAACAAAAGATAATGAAGTATTAAAAACAGGTGAAATTATGGGCCTTAAATATGGTGATTAAAAATATTGATTAAAGTAAAACCATCTTAAAGAAGATGGTTTTTTTGTTCCAATTTATAAGTTATATAATAATGGTAAAAGCCAAGAGAATGTAATCCACATTATAAAAGTTAGAGGTATACCTACTTTTAAAAAGTCCGCAAATGTATATCCTCCTGCTGTCATAACTAAAAGATTTGTTTTATATGCCATTGGTGTAGCATAACTCATATTTGCCCCAAAAAGAACTGCTAAAACAAAAGGTTCTGCTGGTAAATTTAATTGTTGTGCTATTCCTATTGCTATTGGAGTTCCTATTACTGCTGCTGCATTATTTGAGACAATATTAGTCATAATTGCCATTAATAACATTAATCCACTTAACATAAAAGTTGTACTCATTCCCTCCATTGTAGAGACAAAAATATGTGCTAGGTATGATGCTGCACCTGTTTTTAAAAGTGCCTCTCCTAAGGCTAGGGAAGCCACTACTATTAATATAACTTGTGTATTTAAAGCATTTGAAGCATCTTTCCAATTTATACAATTTGTTAAAAACATTAAAAATACTCCAAGTGTTGCACTAATTGCAATAGGAAGTATTCCTAAAGCAGCAATTGCTACAATGCCAAACATTATAAAAAAGGCAATAGGTGCTTGTTTTGAATGTGTTAAATCAGAAGTTGCATCTAAAACTAATAATTCTCTATTTTGTTTTAATTCTAAAATATGCTCACTCTTACCTTGAATTAATAAAACGTCACCTATTTTTAAAACTACGTCTGAAATATTTTTTAAAATAGTTTCAGTTTTTTTCCCAGAACGATGTAAAGCTAAAGCTACTAAATTGTTTCTTTGTAAAAATCTATTTTGTGATAGTCTTGTATTATTTAGATTTGAGCCTTGTGAAATAATAACCTCTGCTATTTGTTGCTCTTCTGCCATTAAAGGATGATCATCATCAACAGCACCTAAACTAGTATATAAAACTGCATCTAAAATGGTTTCATAGTTTTTTAAATTTTCAGGAGTATCTTCTACAACTAACATATCTTCAGCTTTTATTATTGTCTTTGAATTTGGCAGAATATACATATCTGTACTATTTCTATGTATTCTTAAAACATTCATCATTCCATCTGTTTTAGCAATAAGATCATTAAGAGCTTGATCTTTTGAGCTTGAGTCTTCAGAAATCATTAGTTTTGCCGTAAATACTCTTGGTGAAGTATCTGTAAGTGGTGCTTTTCTTTCCTTTATAAAATAAGGAACAACTAACCATAAATAAAGCATTGCAAAGGCTCCTGCAATTACAACAGGAAAAAAGAAATCAAACATTCCAAATTCTTTCATTCCCATATCTACAGCAACTGAAACAACTAATAAGTTTGTTGATGTTCCAATAGTTGTACTCATTCCACCTATTAATGTAGCAAAACCCATAGGCATCAAGACTTTTGATGCTGAAGTTTTTGTTTTTATAGATACTGCAGTTAAAATTGGAAGTAATAAAATTACAATAGGTACATTATTAACAAAAGCACTTAAAGTTGCACCTACAATTAAAGTAAGAAGAAGAGATAACTTAGGCGAATGACTCCAAAGTTTTGAGAGTATTCTTCCTACTGGTTCCAAAGCACCAGTTCTTACTAAACCTTGTCCTGCAATCATTAAAGCACAAACTGCAATTAAGGCTTCATGTCCAAAGCCAGAGAAAAAATCTAAAGCATGTATATATGAGTTTTCATACTCATAAGGAAAGATTGTAAAACCTACTGTTAGTGCTACAATAATAAAAAGACTAGAGGTTTCTAGTGGAATTTTTTCTCTAGTAAATAAAAAAAGAGCTAAAAGTGTTAATAACATTACTGCTATTGAATGATTATTTGTAGAAGTAATTAATTCCATAAAATACCTTTTATATATAATACTCTAATTATATCAAATATAGAGAATTTCTTTTTGATAAAAAAGGTTATATCATTCTGAAATATTACATTTTGTATAGCCTGAAAAATAGACTTTTTTATAAAATTGATAAATTACTATACTCTTTCATTTTGTCATATCATATTGAATAATAATAAAAATAGAAAAAATATAATAGCTAATTTCCGGAGTTTTTCTCATATAAGTTAAAAAAATATTTATAAAATAATGTTATACCATTTTGCAATAATACAATTTGTAAAGGTTTAAAAAAGAACTTTTTGTTATAATTTCTTTGCAAACGAATGTTTCAGTTTATTATGTCATTTTGAAAAATACAAAATAAACTTTCTAATATTTTAGAAGTTTATTTGTATAAAATTTTTGAATTGTATTAAATATTTGTTTGGAGAAGTTTTTGTTGTAGTTTATTGTGCGAGAATAAAGTCTTTATATTGTTTTGCAGTGTTATAACTAATTTCAGCAGTTTTAGCAACACTATAAACAGTAATCTTTTTATCTTCAAATCTTAGCAAATTAACTGCATTTGTTATTGCATTTCTACTCTTTTTTCTTTTTGCTATATTTGCTTTATTTGTAGCTTTTATTTTTTTTGGTGTACATGATAAAATTGATTTTTTATACTCTTCATTAAATCTATTATATAACGATGTGTCATTTTGAACTAGTATCTTTTGAATGGCTTCAAATTCGTGGTTTGTAATTGTTAATCTCATTTTCTTCCTATAAATTTTTTGGATTGAAATTATACAAAAATAAGCTTAAAATTATCTCAATTTGTTATAACATATTGAGATAATTTTGAAATAAAATAAGGCTGTATTCTATTAAGAAAATATAAATATTATTTGAAGCTAATATTAATCTTTTTATTAAATAATTATTAACAATTTAGAACTAATAAAGTTTTGATATAATTGCTTAAAAAATATGGAATAATATGAAAATTGATGAAAACTATTTATCTTTAATACTAAATAAAGAGGAATTAAATAAAGCACAAGCAGAAATTTTAGATTTACCTTTTCCTTTGGAAAATGGTTGGGAATCATTTATTTTAGGAAAAGAACTAAATACTAGAGATACAAATCTTTTAATATTGTTAAAAGGTAAATTAGCACTAAAAACACAAGAACAGATTATTAAAAATTATGAAACACTTTCATCTTTTAGAAACCCTAAAAAAACAGAAGCACTAAAAGAGAAAAAAACTGAGTCAATAAATTCAGAAGCTAGTGGAAGTCTTAGTATTTATTGTGATGGAGCTTGTTCTGGAAACCCAGGAGAAGCTGGAAGTGGATTAGCAGTTTATTCTACAAATTCTAAACCTATTCTTTATTATGGTGCGTATGAAAAAAATGGCACAAATAATATTGCAGAATTAAATGCTTTATATAAAGCACTTTTAATTTGTGAAGCAAATTTAGATTATGCAAATACTATCTTTTCAGATTCAAAATATAGTATAGATTGTATTTGTACGTGGGCTTATGGATGGAAAGCAAAAGGATGGGTTAAAAAAGGTGGAGAAATTAAAAATCTTGATTTAATTAAAAAAGCACATTTGTTATATGAAAAGATTAAAAACAATATTACAATTAAACATGTAAAAGGGCATGCAGGAATTGAAGGAAATGAATTAGCTGATAGAATGGCTGTATACACTATAAAAGCAAAGAATGAGGCCTATGAAATATATAAGTATGAATCAATTGATTCAGTTTTAAATTTGAAATAATAAGGGAGTTTTATAATGAATATAGACTTAATTCTTCAAAACATTTTAAATCCACCTATATTATTCTTTTTTCTTGGTATGCTAGCGGTTTTTTTTAAATCAGATTTGTCAATTCCTCAACCTTTGCCAAAACTTTTCTCTTTATATCTTTTAATTGCTATTGGACTTCATGGTGGATATGAACTTTCACAAAGTGGTTTAGATATTTATATATTTAAATCCTTGGCTTTAGCAGTTTTTATGGCTACATTAGTTCCTATATATAGTTATTTTATCTTGCGTATTAAATTAGATAATTATAACGCAGTAGCTGTTGCTGCAACATATGGTTCAATTAGTGCTGTAACTTTTATTACAGGTATTACATACCTTCAAACAATAGGTGTGGAATATGGTGGTTATATGGTTGCAGCAATGGCACTTATGGAATCTCCTGCTATTGTTATGGGGCTTGTCTTTGCTACATTATTTGCAAAAGGAAGAGATAAAAAAGAAAAAAAAGCTACAAATTGGAAAGAAATTTTAAGAGAAGCCTTTTTAAATCCATCGGTTTATTTATTAATAGGTGCTTTATTTATTGGTATTTCAACAGGACAAAAAGGTTGGGACTCAATGGAACCACTTTTTGGTAATTTATTTAAAGGCATGCTTGCATTCTTTCTTCTTGACATGGGATTAGTAGCGGCAAAAAGAATTTATGAATTAAAAAAACTTGGTGTTTTTCTAATTATATTTGCAATCGCAATGCCAATATTTAATGCATCTTTGGGAATGCTTTTAGCTTATTTCTTTGATTTATCAAAGGGAGATGCTTTCTTACTTGCTTTACTAAGTGGAAGTGCATCATATATTGCAGTTCCTGCAGCTATGAGATTATCCGTTCCTGAAGCTAATCCTGGTATTTATTTGCCATTAAGTTTAGCAATAACTTTTCCTTTTAATATATCATTGGGAATACCATTGTATTATTATTTTATAAATATTTTGTGGGGTTAATTATGAAAAAAATGAAAAAAATCGAAATAATAGTTGAATCTATTTATTTAAATAAAATATTAGAGTTATTTAAAGAAAGAGAAATCACAGGTTATACAATTATCAGAGATATAGAAGGTTCAGGAGGTCATGGATTAAAAACAGCAGATCAATTTAATGACATTCTAAGTAATAATTATATTTTTACAGTATGTGAAGAATCAAAATTTGAAGAGATTAAAGAAGAAATTAGATCTTTTATAAAAAGATTTGGTGGTAAATGTATTGTTAGTGATTCTTTAATGTTATTATAAATTTGTATTAACATTTACTCATAATTAGAAATATGATAGTACAATACACAAAAATTAAATACTTAAGATAAATAATATGGCAATTAAACAACACAAAAAAGGATTACATCCACGTAACCCTCACAATAAAAGATATAACTTCCCTAAACTTATTAAAAGTTTACCCAAACTTGGTGATTATGTATTTGAAAGTAAATATAATGAACTTTCAATTGATTTTGCAAATGCAGATGCAGTTCTAACTTTAAATAAAGCACTTCTTTCACATTTTTATAATATTAAAAATTGGTCAATTCCAAAAGGATATTTATGCCCACCAATTCCAGGACGGGCTGATTATATTCATTATATTGCTGATTTATTAGCTGAGTTTAATGATGGAGAAATTCCTAAGGGTAAAAAAATAAAAGGTTTAGATATTGGTATTGGTGCAAATTGTATTTATCCTATTATTGGAAATAGTGTTTACTCTTGGTCTTTTGTAGGAAGTGATATTGAAAAAGAATCAATAGAATCTTCAGAGAATATCATAAGTTTAAACCCTTCTTTAAAAGGAAATATTGAGTGTAGATTACAATTAAATCATGATAGTATATTTACAGGAATTATTAAAGAAGATGATAGATTTGATTTCACTTTATGTAATCCTCCTTTCCATAAATCACAAAAAGATGCAGAAGCTGGAAGTAAAAGGAAAGTAGAAAATCTTACTAAAAAAGAAGTTGAAAAAGCCTCTTTAAACTTCGGTGGAAAGAAAAATGAATTATGGTGTAAAGGTGGAGAAGTTGCATTTGTAAAAGCAATGATTAGACAAAGTAAAAAATATGCAAAAAATTGTATGTGGTTTTCTACAATAGTTTCAAAAAAAGATAATCTTCCTTTTATTTATGATGAAATAGAAAAAGTAAAACCCTTAGAGTATGACACAATTGAAATGCAACATGGTCAAAAAGTAAGTAGAATTGTAATTTGGACTTTTTTAACAAAAGAAGAACAAAAACAATGGGCTTCAAAGTGGTAGTGCAATATAATTTCATATGATTATTCTTGATTTTGAAACAAATACAACAAATGAACATGATGTTATAGAAGTTGCTGCTGTTAAAGTAGTGTTAGAAAATGGTAAATATAAG
This sequence comes from Halarcobacter sp., assembly GCA_041583235.1. GTDB lineage: Bacteria > Campylobacterota > Campylobacteria > Campylobacterales > Arcobacteraceae > Halarcobacter. Next base: position 4,201 of record JBFHGG010000054.1, on the reverse strand, counting down.
ATAGTTGATAAGTTCCATCGCTATTATTTATCAAGATATTCTGTAAATCAATACTCTTATGCAGTTCACAAACTTACCCCTGAAAAAATACTAGCTCATAGAGAAAAAGCAGGGGCTACATATAGTTCTTATTTTTCTGAAGATTTAGATTTTGTTGAGTTTTGTAAAGATGCAAAAACATTAATAGCACATAATATAAGTTTTGAATTACGTCATTTATACAAAATAGCAGAGTTTGAGAATCATTTTTGTACAATGAAAGAGAATAAACATGTAGTAAAAGCTTTAAATGTAAGAGGAAATATCAAAAGTCCAAAGCTTGATGAAACCTGTTTTTATTATGGTATTGAATTTGATCCAAATTCATACCATAGTGCTACTTATGATGTTAGTAAAACATATGAGATACTTAATAGAATGAGTAAAAAAGTAGGGCAATGAAAGATTTAAAAAAACATCTTTTTGATATTTTTGAACATCCAACTTCTCATTCTTATGGAATTTTTGTACATTCACTGATTTTTTTAAATATCATAATTAGTATTGTAATTATGTTTTTACAAACAGAAAAAAGTTTATCTGAGTATTTTGAAATATTTGATATTATAAATACTATAAATGTATTATTTTTTACTCTTGAATATATCTTGAGAATTTATAGTATAAATTATGAAAAAAAATCTAGATTCAAGTTTGCCCTTACTCCTTTTATGATTATTGATTTAGTTGTGCTTTTGCCTTATTATTTATCCTTATTAAATTTAGATTTAGGTTTCCTAAGAGCTTTAAGAATAATAAGAATTTTTAAACTTTTTAGAGTAGTTAAATATGCAGAGTTTGATAATCTTTTATTTTCTATTTTAAGAGAAAAAAAAGAGGAGTTTATTTTTATTTTCGTTGGTCTTTCAGTTGTTGTCTTAACTTTAACTCCTATTGTATATTATTTTGAAAAAACAGCACAACCTGAAGTATTTACAAGTATGCTTACAACTATGTGGTGGGCAGTTATAACATTTACAACTGTTGGATATGGTGATATGTTTCCTGTTACTGCTGTTGGAAGAATTTTAACTGCAATTGTAAGTTTCCTAGGCATTGCTTTGTATGCAATTCCAGGTAGTATTTTTACTTCTGCTTTATTAGAAAAAATGAATGATAGAAAGAAGAAAAGACGTGAAAAGTAGTATTTTATTTTTATTTTTATTTTTATCTTCGAGTTTATTTGCAGAGTTTAACTATACTATCTCAAATATTAATCAAGAAGTTCATAAAAGAATGATTCTTGGTAATTCTTATAAAGAAAATTGTCCTATTCCTTTAAAAGATTTACGTTACTTAACTCTAGATTACATAAATTTTGAGGGAAATAAAAAAGTAGGGGAGTTAATTGTTCATAAAGATGTTTCAATAGAAATTATTGAAATTTTTGAAAATCTTTATGAGATAAAATATCCAATATATAAAATGGAACTTGTTTCAAACTTTAATGCAAATGATTTCAATTCTATAGAAGCAAATAATACTTCAGCATATAATTGTAGAAATATAGAAGGCACAAATAAGTGGTCAAGACATGCTTTTGGAAAAGCAATAGATATTAACCCAATACAAAATCCATATATTTCAAAAAAAGGAAATATATCCCATAAGGAATCACAAATATTTAGAAATAGAATTAGAACAAATCCTTTTGATTTTAATCAAAGAGCAGTGATTTTAAAAAATGATGAAATAGTAAAATTATTTAAAACTCATGGCTGGATTTGGGGTGGAGATTGGAAAACTATTAAAGATTATCAACACTTTGATAAAAGAGAGTGAAGTAGTTAATTATAAAAGCTAGTCTAAAACTACTCTTTAATACTCTTAACAAACTCATCCATCCAATTAAAAAGTTCTAAAGTAGAATCATAAAATTTGAAGTTGTAATTTATAATTCTTTTTGAGTGAAAAGTTTTATTTGGTTTGAAAGTTTTATAAACTAACATTCCATCATATCTTGATAAGTATGCATATTTACTATCTTTGTCAAACCCCATAGGTATTCTTTTATAATGCATTTCTGGAATCTTGATACCTTTTGATTTTAAGTCTTCTAATATTTCATGTAGAGCTTTTGCATTTTTTTCAACTTTAATATATTCTCTATAGTTTTTAAGTAGTTCATCTTTAAATTTTCTAATTCCTGTTGCAACTAAAACTTCATTGGATTTATATTGCATATAAAAAGCGGGGCATTTCATTCTATGAAGTACACCTTGCCAAAACATAATTCCTATTTTTGTTTTTATTGGAGTTTTATCATGTGAGAATCTAGTATCTCTATAAATTTTAAATAAAGAACCACCCATTTTAGGTTCAGCTTTTATAAAAGGAGCTAAGGCTATTAAATGTTCACCCATCTCTTCTACATAGGCCTTATTTGGTTTTAATATTACTTCTTCCCATCTATAACGATTTGCTTCAAACCAAACTTTGTTGTTGTTTTGTTCTATTTCATCTAAAAATGTAAGAGCTTCTTCTTTAAATCCATCAAATTGCATATTTATTACTTTCTTTATTTAGAGTTATTTAGTATAGTGCTTTGAAATTTTAACAAAAAAAACATAGATTATGATAAAATTTCTACATGAAACAATTAAAATATTTAGAACATTATCCCCAACATATAAAAACACAAATTCATCAAATGATTGATGCAAAAAAGCTAGATAAATATCTTTTGAAAAATTATGCAAAAGCGCATGATATTAAAAGTGATAAAGCCTTATATGAATATACAATGGATTTAAAAAACTCTTTTTTAAAAAAATCACTTCCTCTTTCAAAAGTTGTATATGATGGAAAAATAAATGTCATAAATGATGCTTTAGGCCTACATACCTATATTTCCAGAGTTCAAGGGGGAAAATTAAAAAGTAAAAATGAGATAAGAGTTGCAAGTATGTTTAAAAACTGTCCTGAAGAATTTTTAAGAATGATTGTTGTTCATGAGCTTTCTCATATAAAAGAAAAAAATCATGATAAGGCTTTTTATAAACTTTGTACTTATATGGAACCTAAGTATCATCAGTATGAATTAGACCTTAGAATTTATCTTACATATCTTGATAAGTATGGTAAACTTTACTTTTAAGCAAAAACACGATATTATCGCGAGATTATATAGTTTTAAGGGTTTTGATTAATGGAAATGATATTAAACGAAAATGATTTAGTTGTAGGTGTTGAGTTTGAAAATGGAACAATTCAAGATTATGTAGATGAGGCTAAAACTTTCGGTCTTATAAGAATAGAAGATACAAGTGCAAATTGGTTTTTATTTAACAAAGAAGATTCACCTGAAGATATTCAAGACTTATATACAAAAGTTACAAAAGAAGAACATTATATAAAAGATGAATATGGAGAAGAGGTAGTTTTGTTTAATAAACAAGGTAAACTCTCTTTTGAAAAATTAGTAGAAAAAATAGATGCTTACTTAGATGATGAACTAGGAAGTATGATTTAAAGGAATACTATCAAAAAATTTTTAGAATTTAATTTTAATACTTCAATTAACAAAGCAATTGAAGATCAAAATTATGAAAATCCAACAGCAGTACAAAGAAAAGTAATACCAATTATAAATAAAAAAATTGATGTAATAGCTGCTTCAAAATCAGGAACAGGTAAAACAGCATCTTATGTACTTCCTATGTTAAATAAGGTTAATAATAATCTTAATTTTAATAATAGAGTTTTAAGAGGTCTAATTTTAGTTCCAACAAGAGAATTAGTAGAACAAGTTTCAAAATCCCTTTCAGAATATGGAAAATATTTAAAAGTAAAACATACAAAAATTATGGGTGGAACAAGTAAGCCAAAACAAGCTGAGATTTTAGCAGATGGTATTGATATTATTGTTGCTACTTCAGGAAGATTGTTAGATTTAAATAGAGATGATTTAATTGATTTAAGCTCTGTAAACTTTATTGTAATAGATGAAGCTGATACAATGCTAGAGATGGGATTTAGAGAAGAGATTGAAGAGATATTTTCATTATGTTCACCATATAGACAAATTGTTATGTGTTCAGCAACGGTTTCTCAAAACATTAGAAAACTTGCAAAAGATTATTTAAGAGATCCTGTAACAGTTCAAATTCATGATAGAAGAGATAGAGTTGATACAATTAGACATGAAGCTTTTAAAGTTGAT
>JBFHGG010000053.1:0-17325 GCA_041583235.1 Halarcobacter sp. | reverse complement strand
ACTCTACCTTTGTTAAATTATAATATTATAATATTATATCTATTTGACTTCAATTATCTTTAAATAACTAAAAGATAATATTTAGTTAAGGAAGAAAAATGGATACAAAATTTTTAGAAGAAATAAAAATATTAATAGTTGAAGATTCTGAAGTAGATAGGAATTTATTATTTAATACTATAAGAAAATATTTTCCAAATATAATTAAAGCTGCAAATGGAAGAGAAGCATATGAAATCTATAAAATAGATAAAGATATAGATATAATAATTTCTGATATTAATATGCCAGAATTATCAGGAATAGAGTTTTTAAAGTTAATTAGATCTTCAGATATTTATCTTCCTTTTATCTTTACAACAGCAAAAATAGAACCTGAATATATACTAGAAGCAATAAACTTAAATGTAAGCTCCTACCTTTTAAAACCAATTAATGTGCATACCTTAATACAAAAAATTGATTTTCTTTGTGAAAGAAAATATTATGAAACACATTTAATAAAAAAACAAAAAGAGATAGATTATTATCTAGAAGCGGTAGATAAAGCTTCATTAATTTATAAAATGACAATGGATGGAGATATCACTTATATGAATGATGCAATGCTAAAAGTATCAGGTTATGAAAAAGATGATATTCCAAAATTAAAATTTGATAATATAATCAGTCCTGAGATTAAAAAAGAGCATATTGATATAAAATGGAAACATATAAATGAGGGAAAACTTTGGAAAGGAAATACAAAATTTATTACAAAAGATGGCAAACCTTTTTATTTAAATAATACTATTTTTAAAATAAATAATTCTGAAGAAGAGTTTATTACAATTGCATATTTAACAACAAAAGAGAATTTAGAAAAAAGAGATTTTCATAAAAAAGTATTATTAAATATTACAGAAGCGAATAAAAAAGAGTATGAATTAAAAAATAAAATAATAGACCTAGCTAAGAAATTAAATCAATCAAATATTTTATTAAATAATAACAATAAAACCATACAAGCTCTTAGAGAAAAAAGTTCACAAAAAGAGAGACAATTAAAGCATTATGAACTTCAAGGTGAAAACTTAAGTAATAAATATGATAAATTATTAAATTCAAAAAAAGAGGAAATGCAAAATTATATAAAAAATGCAAAATTAGAGAAGAAAAAAGCTGATGCTCTTCTATTAAAAAATAATCTTTTAATAGAAGAATTAGATATTCTAAAAACTAAATATAAAAATTTAGAAGATGAAATCAAAGTTAAAAACCAAAAAATAAATGAATTAACAGGAAACAGTTAAATCTTAACTTCTATTCTTCAAATATTTTTTTAATCTTTTAATTCCCTCTTTCATATGTTTTATATCCCTTGTATAAGCAAATCTAAGATACTTATTAGTTTTATTGTAACCAAAATCTATCCCTGGTGTTGTAGCTATATGAAGCTCTTCTAAGAGCTCCTTTGCAAAGGCAAAGCTATCATTACTATATTTTGATACATCAGCCCATAAATAAAATGCCCCATCAGGTTTTGCATCAATTGTAAAAATCTCAGTTAATTCTTTGTATAAATAATCTCGTCTTGTTTTAAATATGTTTTTGATATTTTCTAAATACTCATTATCAAAAGCTTCTAAAGCTGCATACTGAGACAAAGTAGGAGCTGAAATAAAAACATTTTGTGCAATAATTTCAGCATCTCTTGATAAATGTTTTGGAACTATTATCCACCCAAGTCTAAGTCCTGGCATGCAATAATATTTTGAAAAACCATTTATTACAAAAACACTTTTTGAAAACTCTAAAGCTGAATGTGCTTTTTTTTCATAAACTAAACCATGATAAAGTTCATCAGATATAAAAGAAATTCCATTATCATCACAATAGTTTATTATCTCTTTTAAATTTTTTTTATTATAGACATTTCCGGTAGGATTAGAAGGAGATGATATCTGTAAAGCATCAATCTTTTCATTTTTTAAATGTTCTATATTTAATTGATAATCACAAGATTTATCAATATTCATAAAAACAGGTTCTAAATCCAACATTTGAGCAAAGTTCTTATAACAAGGATAAGAAGGGTCACTTAATCCTAATTTTTGCTTATGTTTTAAACTTAAAGTGTATGCAACTAAAAAAGCTCCTGAAGTCCCAGGAGTTAACAAAACTTGCGAAGCATCTATTTTTACATTATAAGTTTTTTTATAATGTTTTACAATTTTTTCTCTAAGCTCTAAAAGTCCCAAACTTTCTGTATATGAAAACTTATCATCTTTTACAGCTTTTTTAAGAGCCTTTTTTACTTTTAGACTAGGAATTAAATCCGGTTGTCCTATTTCAAAATGTATTGTATCTTTATACTTTAAAGCTTCTCTTACTATATCCATAACAATAAAGGAGCTCATTTTTTCATATCTCATATAATTATCCTATTTATAAAAAAAGATTATATCAAAGAGTTTGTTGAAATAAGTATAATTAAGATTTTCATGAGATTAACACAATGAAACTAACAAAAGCGAAGGAGAAGAATTAATACTTAAGCGTTAGTTCCATGTGTATTTTGGCTGTGTGTGTGTTTACATCAAATTTTTAATGTGTAAGAAGTATATACTTTTATTCTTAAAGAGTTTTATACAGAAAAAACAAATCGGAGTTTTTTAGTCTTATTTAAGGTTAAAGAAGCATTTTTATTGATATATTTAAATTATAAGTTACTATTTTACTTGATTCTGTGTATTTTTTTGTTACTATTTCACATATTATTTAAGGATTAGCATGCAATATTTTGGAATTATAGAAACAAAATACGAAGAAGTTTTTTTAACTTCTAGTTATATGTATTTTAATAAAGACGATGAAGAGATAAGTTCAAAAGAATTAAAACAACTTATTAAAACTAATAAAGATAGAAAAAAGAATATAGCGGGAACAATATTTTTATATAACCCAGTTGTAACACCTCTTGGTTTTGATTCAAATAAGTTTTTATTAGATCAAGATTTTGATCAATTTGGAGAATACATTGAGTTAAAATGTGAAACATATATCACTACTTTTAAACAAGCTATGAATGGGAAATTTGATGGGAAGTTAGTAGAAATAAAAAATCTATTTAATCTTATTGAAGAGAATATAGATGCATCACAATTACTTATGAAATTTAATTCAGATTTAGAAACATATAACTCTGCACAAAATACTGAATTTGATAGAGATATTATGTATCTTAATGCACAAACTATTATACCAGCAGGAAAATTTGTATTTTTCGCTTGGGGTGAAAAAATTAATCCTAAAGAGTTTTCTAATATAGATGATTATGCAAGATTAATTTTAGAAAGAACTGTTCAAATGGGCAAAAAAGTGGCCTTTGTTTATAAAAAAGAAAAAACATTAGAGGGTTCAGTAGAGTTACTTCAATTTGCATCTCCAGTACAATATTCAAAGTATAAACATGCAATTGCGCATTCAATTAGAAAATCATTTGAAGAAATTCCTCCAATACCAGTTGGTTATGAATAAAATTTTGTAAATTTCATATACTTATGATATTATATATTATAAAATCTTATTTTTAAAGGAATAGTATGAATGTATATGAATACGCTATGAAAGTGGAAAAAGAAGGTGAAGCTTATTACAGAGAAATGGCAGCTGCGGCTTCAAATGCAGGTTTAAAAAAAATCTTTACTATGCTTGCAGATGAAGAAGTCAAACATTACAATGTTTTTAAAAGCATGATGAAAAAAGAAAAAATGAATTTGGAAAAATTAGACCTTATTACAGATACAAAAACTATCTTCCAAACACTTTTGGAAGAAAAAGATAATGTAACTTTTGATGTTGACCAAATTCAATTTTATAAAGATGCAATTAAAAGAGAAGAACATTCTCATGATTTCTATACCCAAAATGCTGAGAAACTTGAAGATGGAAATGAAAAAGCAATTTTTCTTCACATTGCAAGTGAAGAAGTGAAACATAAACAAGTTCTAGAAGAGATTGTTATCTTTCTTGAAGAACCAGCTGATTGGGTCGCAAGCGCAGAATTCTAAAATACTATTAAAGGTAGTGATTTAATATATAAAATTTCACTACCTTACACTACTTCTTATTTACTAAATTTTTTCATTACTAATTTATAATTATATTTTTTATTAAAACTATAAAGAGTAGAATTAATACTGCAAGAGAAAATTAAATTTTCTCTATGTAGAAAGGATAAATAATGTCAAAAGTATTAATTTTAACAGGTGATTTTGTTGAAGATTATGAAATGATGGTACCATTTCAATGTCTTAAAATGTTAGGACATGAAGTTGACGCGGTATGTCCCGAAAAGAAAGCTGGAGAGCAAATTAAAACTGCTATTCATGATTTTGAAGGTGATCAAACTTATAGTGAAAAACCTGGCCATAACTTTACATTAAATGCAACATTTGATGAAATTGATGAATCAAAATATGATGCATTATTAATACCGGGTGGACGTGCACCTGAATATATTAGACTAAATCCAAGAGTTATTGAAATTGTTCAAAATTTCAATAAAGAAAATAAACCCATAGCTTCTGTTTGCCACGGTATACAAGTATTAATTGCTGCAGATGTTGTTAGTGGTAAAACTTGCTCTTGTTATCCTGCTTGTTCACCTGATTTAGCCCTACATGGAGCTTCGTGGGCTGATATAGGTTTTGAAAGTGCAATAGTAGATGGTAATATAGTAAGTGCAGCAGCATGGCCTGCACACCCAGAATGGCTTGCAAAATTCAACGAACTACTTAAATAAATCTTCCTAGATATACAAAATTTAAAATTTAAAATTTTTGTATATCTAGTTTAAAAAACTACTTTTAACTTATTATTGATTATATTTTTTTATAAAGTTTTATAAAGAAGCTAATTTTTGAATAATAGATTTTGCCTCATTTGCATCAAAAAAGATATTATTATGAAGTTCATTACTAGAAATTTTTAAATACTCTATTTTTTTTGCTTGGAGTTTTGTTTTATCATTTTTATATTTATTAATTAACTCTAGCATATTATCTTCATAACTTTTAATTAATTCTTCTTTTTTAATTGCAGATGATTTATGATATTTTTTATTTTTTTTAAAAAATAAAAAAATAAATATAGAAAAGATTAAAAATATCAAAAAATAAATTACATTATATGCTTCCATTTTTAATCCTTATATTTTAGTTTGAATTTGAGGTACTTACAATTGGTCTTTTATTTAATGATTTAGCTTCTAAAGCAATTGACTCTGCTCTTTTTGCAATAGCTAATGCCTCTTCAACCATTTTTTTATTTTCATTTTCAATACTTATATTATCCATTCGTTCTATTAATGTTCTGTATTCCATATGTCCTAAAACATCAAGAACCCCAGGAGCTTTTGAAATAAAATCAATATGTTCAGAGTCTCTCCAATTTGTAGTTAAAGACTCATCTAAGTATTTTTTATAATTTGAATCAATTTTTGTAGGATTTGCAATAAATGCTAAGTCAAGATTAATATCATCTTTTTTATCAAAATAAAGATTATGTAATTGTTGTAAATAAGGTGCTAATTTTAAACTTGAAATATAATTATAAACTTTTTCATTTTCTTCTTTTTCAAGTAAATAGTCTAAAATATTAATTGAAATTTCTGAATTTCCATTTGTAAATAACTCTTCAATTTTTTCACTACAATTAGTAAAAATTTGTTTAGACTCTTTTTCATCAAGTTTTTCAATAAATTTAAATAAATCCATGTTATAAGCATAAGAAAATTTATTTATAGTTTCAATCATAGGTTTTAAAAGTGAATCTGGATTTTCTAAACTATTTGCATATTTTACAATTGTATTTACATTATTTATTTCATCACTAGTAAAATACGTATTTTGATAATAATAAGTGATTTCTTCATTTAAATTAACTTCTAATAATTCTTTAGATTTAGTCTCATAAAATCCACTTAACTCTTTATTATTATATTTTTTACAAGCATCTACTAATTGTGAATACTTATCAGATATTTCTAAATATTTTTCAACTTTTTGTCCTATATCCATATTAACTAAAAATTTTGATGTTCTAAATAAAATATGATTTTTACTAGCATTTAAAACATCTGCTACTTTTGGACCTCTTTTAGGTAATTCTTCAATTAACGTAGAAATTTTTTGATTATATTCATCATAAGTTTTTGAATCTTGTATTTTATCAACAAGCTTAATTGCACTTGAGATTTTTACAGCTTTATTTATAAAAAAGTATACTAATAAAATAGCTACAACAATTACACCTAATATAATTAAAATTTCATTTGGGGCTTGCTTATATATTTCAATTAAATTATAATTTGATTCTTTTACAATAGTTAAAAATTCACTTATTGACATTATATTTCCTTCTAAATAATTATAAATAATAGTATACAAAAATAAACTTTTATATATATTTATATTTAAAAAAATTTAATGTTTAATCTAATGCCGTAACTTATAGAAATTAATGATTTTTATTTATCTAATAATAGCTTGAGTCCATCTTCATCAACTGTACCAATATATTTTTTTACAAAATTTCCATTTTCATCAAAAAGAAAAGATTCAGGGAACATTTTTACATCATCAAATGCTCTTGCAGCTCTATAATTTTCATCTCCAACAACAACAGGAAATTTCATATTATATTTTTCCATAAATAAGGCCAAATCTTCTGGACTTTTATTTTTTTCTATTAAAATACCTATAATTTCAAACTTATCTTTGTACTCTTTATAAATTCTATTAAATACTGGCATCTCTTCTAAACAAGGAGCACACCATGTAGCCCAAAAATTCAATAAGACTTTTTTACCTTTTAATTGTTCTGAACTTAAAATATCATTTTCAACTTTTAAAGTAATTGTTTTGCCATCAGTTGTTTTAAAGTTATAAGTTTTATTGCTTTGAACCTTCATATCTTTAAAACTACCTTCGTCTTCGATAATTGTTTTAGCGTCATCTCCACAACCACTTAATAAAATTATAAGTAAAAGCGAAGTAAAAGTAAAAAAAAGTTTTTTCATCATGATTTCCTAATGTTTTTTGATTTTATTTTGACCAAGAACTAATAAAATTAAAATTAAAGAGTATGCTAAAAGTGATAAAAATGGAATATTTATAAAGCCTAAATACTCAAAGTATTCAGTTGAACAAGGAATACCTTGTTTACAAGGAACTGCACTTTCCGGGATAATTTCCCACATTAATAAATTATGATAAAAGGCAAATAAAAACCCTACAAGAACCAAAGGCATAGAGTATTTAAAGATTTTATCATCTGGATAAAGTAAGTTTATTAAAAATATTAAAATTAAAGGATACATAAATATTCTTTGGTACCAACACATTGAACAAGGAACAAACTCCATAATTTCACTAAAAAAAAGTGAACCTAAAGTTGCCATACTTGCAAGAAGAAAACAAACTAAGATTATTGTCGGGTTTATTACTTTTTGATTATTCATTACATACCTAAAAATTTTTTATAGATTATATCTCAAAATATGTGCAGTTTATGTGGAAATTAAGATTTTCTTTTATATTTTTTTCTTATTTCTTGTGCTAATTTGTGTACTGCCATTGCATAATAATTACTTCTATTATATCTTGTTATTACATAAAAGTTTTTAGTTCCGTACCATAACTCATCAAATCTTTTTCTATCAAGCTTTACTAAATGAACTTTATTATTATAAAAAAAGTTCTTATCTTTTGGTTTTATTCCTTTTAAATGTGAGCGTTTATATTTGTGTTTAAATCCTGTTTTAAAGCTATTAAATCGTTTCCCTTTGTAAGAGACTCTAGTTGCTACAGGAAGATATCTATTCCACCCAGATTTTTTAAAATAATTAGCAATGCTTCCTATTGCATCAGCCTCATTATTTAAATCAATTTTATTATCATTGTTAAAATCAACTGCAAGAGTTTTAAAATTACTAGGCATAAATTGTGCTAAACCAATAGCTCCTGCAAAAGATCCATATATCTTTTTTGGATTTTGATTATTTTTTTTACTAAGTATTAAAAACTCTTTTAATTCATTTTTAAAAAAATTATTTCTTCTATTCTCTTCAAAGGCTAAGGTTGTAAGGGCATCAAAAACAGGATAATTTCCAGTAAATTCCCCATAAAAACTCTCAATTCCAATAATAGCCGTAATATATTCTGCTTGCACTCCATATTTTTTATAAGCTTTATATAAAACTTTTTTATTTTTTTTCATAAAATCAACACCAAGATTAATTCTTTTATTATTTAAAAGCTTTTTTTCATATCTGTCCCAACTTCCATAATATTTCTTTTTAACTTTAAAGTCAGCTTTTTTTGGTTTTAAATAATATTTCAATGCACTATTTTGTACTTCTACTTTTGAAAAAAGTTTCATTAGTTGTTTTTTATTAAACTTTTTATGCTTTGTTAAATCATTTATAAATCTTTTTACCTCTTTATCATTTGCATAATTCTTCTCATAAGCAAATAGATTTGAAATAAACAAAGTTAAAAAAATAAATATAATATTATTGATTCTTTTCATAAAATAACCATAACATAAAACTCTAGAAAATTATATAAAAAACTACATTTAATTTTTAATTTTTTCTAATAGAAGTTGCAGTTAAAAAAATATAATATTTTCCAGTTAGCGTCACTCTAAATTTCTTTTGTTGTAAATACTTTTTGCAAAAATAAGCATCTTTATATAAAATAGACATTTCAGAAAAGGAATAATTAGGTGCCTTTGCCCCATAAATAATCTCTCCATCAATCCATCTACAATTTGGAAAGCCAAGAATCATAGCTCCATCTTTTTTTAAGTATTTTTGAACAATACTCATAAATATCTTATTAAAGTCAAGATTAGAACTTTGCAAAGTTCCAATTGAAATAATTAAATCAAATTCACCTAAATTTAATTCATCTAAATTATTAATATCATAAGAATAAAATTTTACATTTTCATTATCTTCAAATTTCTGTTTTGCAAAAGATATAGCAGATTCACAATAATCAATACCTACAAACTCAATCTTATCAAAATCCTCTAAATACTCCTTAATTAAGTCAAACTCCTCACCACTATTAACTCCTAAATTTAGAACCTTTTTTTTTGATTCAATTTTAACATTTTTCAAAGCTTGTAAATAAGTTAATAAAATTTCAGGTTCTTCATTTTTATTTATTAAAGAAAAAGTTGAAGTAATTCCATATTTCTCTTCTTTTTGTTTTTTTTCTTTATGAAAAGAATCATCTACTTTCAACTTTTTAAAACTTATAACTACTGTATTTTCTGTTTTTATAATAGGAGTTAAAATCCTACAAAAAAACTTGCAAGCCAAATCACTCCACGCTTTATAACTTCTATAAATATACTCTTCATTATTTATATATATAATTTGCCCTGCGTACATTGAATCTTTTAAATCAGGATTAAACACTTCAAAAGATATTTGTTCATTATCTTCTAACTCTTTTTCTATTTTTTGTGTAATTTCATACATGGATTGCTTGGTAAATTTATTCATAATAAAATTATATACAATTATGTCTTTGTTTTGTAATATTTAAATGATATAATTTTTCATGAAAGAAAAAGTATATATATTAGATACCAATATCATTTTACAAAATGTGCAAAATTTAAGTAAATTATCTGACAATAATAGCAATAAGATAGTTATTCCAGAAACAGTTTTATTAGAATTAGAGGATAAAAAGAAACTGACAAATGAGTTAGGTTATTACTCAAGAGAGTTTGCACGATTACTTGCTAAAATGAAAATCAAAGAAGTTGACTATAAAACTGGATTTAAAGTTGTAAAACTTTATAATGATGAAATGAGCCTACATATTATTTCAAAAGATAAATATGAATCCCAAATTGAGCAAGTTCATTTAAGTGAAAGTAATGATAAAAGAATAATTGAAGTTGCGGCTATTGCACAAGATTATTATAAAGGGGCGCAAACACTCTTTTTATCTTTAGATGTTTATGCTAGAACTTTTGCTCTATTTAAAGGCATAAAATGTGAAACATTACATGATGATAAGTCAACTGTACCGAAATTTGAATTTGTTAAATATTTAAAATTAGATTCATCTTTATTTAATTCACTTGAGGGAAGTGATATTAAAAAGATTGATGATAACTATTCATATGAAAATTTTTGTTACTCTTTTGAAAGTGAAGATGGTAATAAAACTTATGCAATAATCATTAATGAAAAAATCAATATTTTAAATGATACCGATTTTAAAGCACTGCAAGTTAGACCTGTAAATTTAAAACAAAAACTATTTATGAAAGCAATACTATCTAATATGTTTGAACTTTTAGTAATTGATGCAAAGGCAGGTTCAGGAAAAACTCTTATGTCAATAACTTCAGCTATGAGATTAATTGACTTAGGATGCTATGATAAAATTGTTTATGTAAGAAACTCTATAGAATCACTTGATAAAGGTGCAGATATAGGATATTTAGCTGGAAATGATGAAAAATTTAGAATTTATAATATGGCTTTACAAGATACCTTAGAATTTATTGCAAAAAAACAATTAAAAAAAAGCGAAAATAAAGCGAATAAAGAATCAATTGAATCAAAAATTTCGGAACTCTCTTCTAAATATTGTATTGAAACTTTATGGCCAGGAGAAGCCAGAGGAAGAACACTAAGTGAAGCAATTGTAATTATGGATGAATGGCAAAACTCAAGTGAGAAAACAACACAACTTATTTTAAGTAGATTAGATGAATCTTGTATGGCAATTGTTATTGGATCAAATAGACAAATTGATAATTTATATTTAAATAAATATAATAATGGATTAACAACTCTTTTGAAACAAACTAGACAAAAACATCCCGAAATCAATATGTTTGCAATTGAGCTTGAAAAAGCTGTTCGTGGTAAATTTGCAGAATTTACAGAAAGAATATTTGAAAGGAAAAGATAATCCAAAGTAGATTAATAAACGATACAATATATAATCACATTCAATATACTAAACTTGAAGATAAAATTCTTCAAACAAAAATATTAAATAGATTGCAATTTGTGACACAAAATGCCTTAGCATATTTTTCATACCCTTCTATTACAACAAAAAGATTTATTCACTCTTTAGGAACTATGCATTTAAGTTCATATATTTTTAAAAATGCCTTACTTAATGCACATAAAAATGCTAAAAATAGTTTTTTAAAAGATTTAAAAAAAGCTATCAAAGAGATAATAAAAGAAGAAAGATTAAATATAAATCTTGATGATTTAGCATATTTTGATAATAAGGCTTTATACCAATTTACTATTCCTACAAAAAATAAAAAAGATAGAGTTATTTACACAATTGTTTTACAAACCATAAGAATAGTTGGATTACTTCATGATGTTGGACACTTACCCTTCTCTCATCAAGTAGAAAATGCGCTAAAAACAATTTATGATTCTATAAAAGAAAAAGACAATCTTTTAGAAAAAGAAGAAGAGTTTGTAAAAATATATGAAAAAATAACTAATAACTCAAGTAAAGTTTTACATGAAGCAATTGGGAAACAACTTCTAGTTCTACTATTTGAATATGAGATTTTTGATTTAATTAAAGAAAATGATGAAAAAGATTTAATAAAACTTATTAAAATACTTGCATTAAAAATCTTAGAGAATAAAGAGTATAAAGGTTTTGATTTTTCTGTTTTACATAAAGTTATTGATAGTACAGTAGATGCAGATAGACTTGATTATATAAATAGAGATATGCTTGCAAGTGGATATATTACTGGAGCAAATGACCATATTAGAATTACTAAACAAGCTGTTTTTGTACAAGAGAATGAAAAATACTATTTAAGCTATTTTGATATGTGTTTAATTGATATTGAACATATGTTAGAGATGAGATTTAATCTTTATAAAAAAGTGATTTTTAATCATGGAATAGCAAAAACAGATGCAATTCTAGAGAATGTAATTCAATATCTTTCTAAAAAATATTTTAAAGATAATAAGAAATATAATAAGCTTTCTAACTCTATTTCAATGCTTTGGGATTTTGCTAAATATGAAGATATTGAAAAAAGACTTGATATTATTTCTTTATTAGATGAAAATTGGTTAATCTCCTTATTTAAAGAAGAGTATTTTAATATTAAAAGAAAAAAAAATCTTACACAAGAAGATAAAAAAAATATTTATTGTTTTGAAGAAGTACTATTTGGAAAGAGATATTTTAGAAGTCCGTGGAAAAACTTAAATGAATTTTACAAAATACTTAACTTTACGACAATTCAAAGATACCAATTTAGAGAGAGTTTTGGAAACATTACTCCTATTAGAGCAAAAGAGCTTCAAATAAGTCTTGATTCTTTTGTTAAAAAATGGGAAGAGGAAGATAAAGAACTTTTCTTTACTTATCAAATTGTTTCATTTAAGCTTGGTATTGAAAAAGATTTTTCTTTTTACGATGGTGAAAATTTAATAAGTATAGATGAAATATCAACTCTTAGAAAAAGGCTTAAACAATCTATGTTAAATACCGTTCCATTTTATATATATTCAAATAAGAAAAATATGAATGAGCAAATGAAAGAAGATCTTAAAAATATACTTTTTAAAGTTTTTAATAAATAAAGCTTGCAAATTGAAAGATTTTTTAACTATATAAAATTTTTCTACTAAAATACTATTATAAAATAAATATATAAAAGGTTTTATGATGAGTATTTTAGGACAATGTCCATATTGTAAAGGCAGTGTTGTTTCAAGAAAAATTCTAGCCCAAGGTAAACAAATAAAATTATACTCATGTGAAAATGCAAAAAAAGAGTATGATGAAAGTGAACAATATGTTTTTACAGCAGATTCTACTTGTACTTTTAGAGTTTACTCAAATGCATTTTTAAAATGGAATAAACGCTCTTTCTCAGAATTTGAAATGAAAAAACTACTTCAAGAAGGACAAACAACTATAAGACTTCATGGAAGAAAAGGTACAAGTGAATATTTTAAATATGTAATTACAGATAAAGAGTATGGAGTTTCAATTTTATGGGATGAAGAAGTAATTGTAGAGGAAGAGGAAAACAAACTTCAAAAGAAGATTTCATAAACTATTTTTTGAAGTTATATGATTATTCCTTATTCACACTCATTATCTTTTAGAATTGCTTCTTCTTTTTTTAAATATTCACACTGTGCTTTTGACAAAGTAGAATTAGAGATTTTTGCATTCCAAAAAATTGCTCCTGTAATATTTAAACCTGAAAAATCGACACCATTAAAAGTTGCATAAGCTGCTCCAGCATTTGTAAAGTTTACATTTTCAAATGATGTATCTAAAAATCTAGCTGACCAAATTGATAAATTTTCACAATTCAAATCCTCTAATGTAGCATCTGTAAGATTTACACCTTTAAAAGTAATATTATTACATTTTGTATTAATAAGCAAAGCCCCTGAAAGATTTGATGCTCTAACATTTGCATTATTCAAATTTGCATTTTTCAAATTTACTCCCGAAAGATTTGAGTGTACAAGATTTGTATTTTCTAAATTTGCACCTTCTAAATTAGAGCCACTTAAATCAGCACTTTCTAAATCTTTTCCACTTAAATCTACTTTGCTTAGATCACATTCTTGACAAGCATTACTTTCAAGAAGTTTTTTTAGATCTATTTTATCATATGCAAAAGAAGAAGAAATAAGAGTAGCAAGTAATATTGAATTAATTAGTAATTTTTTCATCTTCCCCTACTTCACATTTTTTAAAACATCTAAAAATTGTGCTTCTCTTGTGCCACCAATTTTTTTAGAAAGTAATTTCATATCTTTTGCATCTGCAAAATATACTGTAGGAATTCCTATAAACTTATAAGGTAAGATTTTTTCATCTTCCTTTATATCCATAATTACAGACACAAAGTTTTCATTTGTATATGAAATTATCTCTTTGTCTTTAAAAACTTTTTTCTTCATATAATTACATTCAGGACAAGTTGGTGTAGAGTACATTATCATAAGTTTTTTATTTTCTGTTATTGCTTTCTGTTTTGCTATTTCTAGATTTTTTTCAAAGTTTATACCTTCTGAAAAAGCAGAAGTTACAACTAATAAAAATGTGAAAAATAGTGATGTAAGTAATCTCATAAAGAGCTCCTTTTTTAAATAAGATTATAATTTATTTTTCTTAAAAGGAGTCTAAACTTTTTTAATTAATTAGAATAGTTCTTACATCCTAATCTTCTCTAGAAGTTGTTTCTAATAAGTGGTATCCAAATTGAGTTTTTACAGGCCCATGAACTACATTTATAGCATCATTAAAAACTACTTTATCAAATTCAGGTACCATTTGACCCTGAGAAAAGTGACCTAAATCTCCGCCTTGAGAACCTGAAGGACAAGTAGAGAACTCTTTTGCCATATCTTCAAATTTTTCACCATTTGCAATTCTTTGCTTTAATTCATTACATAACTCTTCACTCTCTACAAGTAAGTGTCTTGCTGTTGCTGTTGCCATATATTAATCCTTTTAAATGTGTCATTTAAAAGGGACCTTTATTTTAACTACTTTTTAAAGTAGCAAACCCTAAAGAAGAACAAGAATGTTCTTTTAATGTCCCATCTAAATGTTTTGGGAATTTTAACATAATTACTTTTCAAAGACTTTAAAGTACTTACCTTTTATCTTTCCTCTTTCTAGTCCTATTAGAGCTTTTTTTATAAACTCTTTTTTTATAGCAACATATGAAACAAAATCTAAAATATCTATTTTCCCAATTTCATTTTTATCTATTCCAACACCTGCAGTTAAAGCACCTAAAATATCACCTGGTCTAATCTTTTGTTTTTTTCCACCAAGTATAAAAATTGATCTAAAGTCCGCATCAATTTTATAATCAAAACTATCAACTATTTCTCTTACATCATCAAAAGAAACATCTTCAAATTTATCTTTAATTAAATCAAGTCTTGAGTCATCTTCATATGTACATAAACTAACTGCTAATCCATTTTTACCTGCTCTTGCAGTTCTTCCAATTCTATGAGTATGAACCATTTCATCTCTAGCTATATCATAGTTAATTACTAAATCAATATCATCAATGTGTAAACCTCTTGAAGCTACATCTGTTGCTACCATAATTGGATATGATTTATTTGAAAATAAAATTATAGTTTCATCTCTATCTCTTTGCTCTAAATCAGAGTGAAGTGTTAAAACATCTAATCCTAAATCAATCAAATCATCACTTAACTCATCACATTTAATTTTTGTGTTACAAAAAATTAATACTGATTTTGCTTTGTTTGAAGAGATTAAAGAAGGAATCAAAGAAGTTTTAGCCTCTTCTTTTATCTCATAAAACTTTTGATTTATTACATCTTTTTCATGAACGCTTTGTGTTTCTACAAATTTAGCTTTATTTAAAATTGTTTTTGAAAGGGTTTTTATATTCTCTTCGTATGTTGCTGAAAATAGAAGTGTTTGTCTATTTTTTGGAATATTTTCAATTACTTTTAAAATATCATCATAAAATCCCATATCAAGCATTTTATCTGCTTCATCAAGTACAAGCATATTTACATTTGATAAATCAATCTTTGTTTCATGAATATGTTGGAGCATTCGTCCTGGAGTTGCCACAACAATATGAGCCCCATGTTGTAAAGAAGCAACTTGAGGTTTAAAAGGAACTCCACCACAAAGTGTTAAAACTTTCACATTATGAATATGCCGTGAAAGTTTTCTAATCTCTAATGCAATTTGATTTGCTAATTCTCTTGTGGGAGCTAAAACTATTGATTGAATTCTAAATCTTTTTACATCAAGTTTTTTTACAATTGGAATAGAAAAAGCGATTGTTTTTCCTGAACCTGTTTTTGCTTTAGCAACTACATCTACATTCTCTAAAATATCTTCTAAACAAAGAGACTGAATATCAGTCATTTGCTTAAATCCTAAAGAATCAATGTTTTTTAAAAAATCTTTTGTAAGATTTAGATTATTAAAATGTTTTATAGTAGAGCCTTCTTTTTTTAATTTTTGTCTTTAATATTTTTATATTCTTTTAAAATAATATGATGTTCCAAATACAATAGCTAAAATAATAGCTATCCCATAATATTTATACTCTTCTGCATAAGTTAATATAATTTCACCCATCATATAACTTGTATATCCAACTACAATTGCCCAAAGTGCAGCAGCAAAGGCATTATATATTGTAAACTTTTGAAATGAATATTTTGTAAGTCCCATAGCAAGTGGAATTAAAGTTTTTATTCCATAAATATATTTTTGCATAAAAACAACAGGAGAACCATATTTTCTCATTAATAAATGAGCAAGGGCAACTTTTCTTCCATATTTTTTCATTGTATCATTTGCAT
The DNA here is from genome assembly GCA_041583235.1 of Halarcobacter sp. Classification (GTDB taxonomy): domain Bacteria; phylum Campylobacterota; class Campylobacteria; order Campylobacterales; family Arcobacteraceae; genus Halarcobacter. Next base: position 899 of record JBFHGG010000053.1, on the reverse strand, counting down.
AAGTTTTATTTGTTCTTGCCATATAAAATAAAAATTGATCTCCAATGAAATTTGCAGACCCAGCTACTAACATTGATACAGTTATATTCAAATCTCCTGCATAAGATAAAACACCTGCAAGAACAAGGCCAACAAAGCCTCCACCAAATGAATATAAAAACAATATTACATATGCAAAATATCCACCATCTCTAATTAAATCTTCCAATTTACACCTTTAATTCAAAAAATTCTAATGCTTCAATAACATCATCTTCTTTTATGTCTATTAATTCTTTCTTGATTTTATTTTTTATAGTTTTAATTATAAAATCTTTTACAAGAAATTTAGTATTTTCAAGATCTTTAACGATTACAAAACCATTAAATTGTACTTGATTATCGTAGTATACTAAAATTCCTTCACAATTACTCTCAATAAAATCTGAAATTTCTCTATATGAAATATCACAAGCAACTGCATACCAACCTATATCTTCTAATGCCTTATCTTCAAATAATTCTACACCATCAGTTTGATGATCAAAATACAACCTTCTACTTTGATTTAAAAAAATTATTTCTTGCCATGCCTTAAGTGGATTTAATAATAAATAACCATTTTCTAGAGTGAATTTATAATTTTTAAAAATATTATTTAACAATTCTTCTTTTTCTAAAATATTTGAATATTGTTCTGAATTTTCTAATTTAAAAACTATTGCTTTTGCAAGGTTATTATTACTATCTAAAAATATTTCACCATCAATATCTATCTCTATTTTTCTTTTTTGTGAGATAGCATTTAACATATTTAATAAATTAATTTTAATACTTAAGTCTTTTATATTTATTTTTCTCAAATTACACCTTTAAAATATTTCGTGATTGTAACTAAATAATATTAAAAAGCTAAAATT
>JBFHGG010000052.1:0-17651 GCA_041583235.1 Halarcobacter sp. | reverse complement strand
AGCATACTTAATAAATCTTAATAAATTTTTTACTTGTTTTTCCATATGTTCTCACAGTTCTTTCACTAAAATAAATTAATAATAACTTAATTTTTTTATATTAATTATAGTAAATAAATACTTAGAATATATAAATAAAATAATAAATATATAATAAAATCAAGTATTTTAAATTCTTAATTTAATATAAAAATAAAAAACTAAAGTTATATTATCTTGACCTAAGTCAAAAAAAAAGATTTAATTAGAAAAATATATGAAATAAATACTTTTAGAGGATTGATATTTTATGAAAAAAGAAAATAACAAAAATTTTGAAATTTTTCCTTGGAATATTAATTTTGAGACAGGAATAATTGAAATAGATGAACAACACAAGAATATGGTTAAATTACTTAATAAATTAGCTAATTGTTCAATAGAGAATAGATTATATGATCTTGAAGAAATATTTAATAAATTAATTAAATATGCAGAATATCATTTCAAATTTGAAGAAAATTTTTTAGAACAATATATTGCTTCAAAAGATATTATCGAAGCTCATATAAAAGGTCATTCCTCTTTTCTTCCTAAAATATTTGAAATAAAAGAAAGATATAAAGATAAAAAATTGAATGAAACAGTTGATGAAATTCTTTTATTCTTAATAAAATGGTTAGCTTTTCATATTATTGATGAAGATAAAAGACTATTTTTTTTCATTGAATCAAAAAATAATAATAAAAATACAAATTTTATAAAAACAAACTCTTTAAAATATGATAAATTGGCACTTGATACTATTCATTTTATTTTAAAAAGAACAGTTAAAATGAATGCAATAAAAGACCTAAAAAAAATTAATAGTGAGTTAAAAGAATTAAGTTTGTAAGTAAAAATAAGTAAATTTACACATAATTTAGCTTATCTTATATTGTATGAAGATTAAATTAGGAATCTTAAAAATAATTTGCTAGAATAATAATATTAAAAAATAAGGATTAAGTATGTTATCGAGATTTTCAATAAAACAAAAACTTGTATCAATTATGATGATACCTTTAGTGGTTGTAATACTATTATCTGCAAAACTTGCATATGACTCATATACTAACACTACAAATCTACAAAAGATTGAAAAAATTGTTGTTCTTTCAACAAAAATAGGTGCAATGGTTCATGAAACTCAAAAAGAAAGAGGTATGACTGCAGGGTTTTTAGGAAGTAAAGGTAAAAAGTTTGTTGATGCCTTACCTAAACAAAGGGAAAATGTAAATTTAAAAAAAGAAGAATTGCTTAAATATTTAAAAGAAATTAAGATGAGTAATTATGAAAAAGAGTTTGCACTTAACCTTAATGAAGGATTAAATTTATTAAGAGAAATTGATGATATTCGAACAAAAGTTACTTCTCAAAAAATTCCTGCATCCCAAGCAATAGGCTTTTATACAAAAATGAATAGTCAATTTTTAAATGTTATTGCATCTTCAATACATCTTTCATCTAGTGTTAAAATTTCACAAAGACTAACAGCTTATACGAACTTTTTATTATCAAAAGAGAGAGCTGGTATTGAAAGAGCAGTAGGTTCAAATACTTTTGCAAGAAATAATTTTGGAAAAGGTATGAGATCTAAATTTAATAGTCTTGTAGCGCAACAAGATGCATATGCAGACGCTTTCTTAAAAGTTGCAACTTTAGAAAATAAAGAATTTTTTAATAATACGCTACAGGGTAATGCTGTTGATGAAGTAAATAGAATGAGAGAGATACTTTTAACAAGTGGTAAAGTATCAGATTTTGGAATAGATGCTAAATATTGGTTTGATACAATTACAAAAAAAATTAATCAATTAAAAAAGATAGAAGATCACTTAGCAGAAGAGATAACAAAAGCAACAAATATTGAAAAAGATGATACTTTGTTTGAAACAATACTTTTTGGAATACTTTCAAGTTTGGGTATTTTATTGACATTAACATTAGCTAGAACAATTGCTTTTACACTTTTAGTTGATGTAAAAGATGTTAGAAAAGGGCTTGATGACTTTTTTGCTTTTATAAATTTCAAAAAAGATGATTTAGAATTAATTCAAATTAATTCAAGTGATGAATTAGGTCAAATGTCAAGAATAATAAATAAAAATATTGAGAATACTAAATTAAATATTCAAACAGATAATGATTTAATAAAAGATACTATTAATGTTGCCAATAAAATTAATAATGGACATTTAAACAGTAGAATAACTTCTCCTTCAAATAATCCTCAATTAAGTGAATTAAAAAATATTATAAATGAAATGTTAAATACAATGGAGTCAAATATTAATAAAATATCATTTGTACTAAACTCTTTTTCAAATATGGATTATAGACCAACTGTAAATAAAGAGAATTTGGATGGAACATTAGGACATTTATGCGATGATGTAAATAATTTAAGCAAATCTTTCACTCATGTATTAATTGAGAATAAAAAAAATGGTTTAATTCTAAGTCAAAATGCTACAACATTAACACATAATCTTGATGCACTATCAAATGCTGCAACTAATCAAGCAGCTTCATTAGAAGAGTCATCAGCTTCATTAGAAGAGTTAACTACTAATTTAAAACAAAATAGTCAATCAACAATTGAAATGGCTGCATACGGGCAGAAAGTAAAAGAATCTGTTTCAAAGGGTCATGAATTAGCAAATAAAACAGCTAAATCAATGGAAGAGATAAATGATCAAACAACAGCAATTAATGATGCAATTGTGGTTATTGACCAAATTGCTTTCCAAACAAATATTCTTTCTTTAAATGCAGCAGTTGAAGCAGCAACTGCAGGAGAAGCGGGTAAAGGTTTTGCAGTAGTTGCCCAAGAAGTAAGAAACTTAGCAGCAAGATCAGCAGAAGCAGCAAAAGAGATTAAGGCATTAGTTGAAAATGCAAATTCAAAAACAGATTATGGTAAATCTATTGCATCTGAAATGATTAAGGGTTATGCGGATTTAAATGATAATATTTCTAATACAATTAGATTAATTGATGATGTTACTAATGCTAGTAAAGAGCAAGAACAAGGAATAATTCAAATCAATGATTCTGTTAATCAATTAGATAAAATCACACAAATAAATGCACAAAATACCGCAGGAGCAGATGCAATTGCAAAACAGACAATGAAGATTTCAAATATTATTGTTCAAAATGCAGATGAAAAAGAGTTTGAAGGGAAAAATAGTATAGATATTAGAGAAGAAACAGTTAATCTTGAATTTACTGGAATTGAAAAAAGAAATACAGAAAAAGAGATTAAACAATTTAAGAAAGTGCATCCTATAAGTAAAGAAAAAGAGGATGATTCTTGGGAAAGTTTTTAAATAAGTTTTATAAAAAATTTAAAATTTAAAATAAATTGAAGTGCTTATTTTATTAATATAATAAGCACTTTAAATATTATATTAAAATTAAGAAAATCACACAAATTATACTAATTGGCTTATTTATAGGCCATCTAACTACTTATAAAAGTAAATTGTAGTAGAATATTGCTTTTAATTTAAATAGATTAATCAATAATTAATATTATAGGACAAGAAATGTTTGAAAATTCTGTAAAAGCTTATGAAGAGGCAAAAGAAGTAATCCCTGGTGGTGTTGATTCACCTGTACGTGCATTTAAAAGTGTTGGAGGAACTCCTCCTTTTATAGATAGGGGTGAAGGTGCTTACCTTATAGATATTGATGGAAATAAATATCTTGATTTTGTTCAGTCATGGGGACCTTTAATTTTTGGACATTGTGATAGTGATATAGAAAAAGCAGTTATTGAAACTTGTAAAAAAGGTTTATCTTTTGGTGCTCCCACTCTTTTAGAGACTGAGCTAGCAAAAGAAATTGTAGAGATGTATGACAATATTGATAAAGTAAGATTTGTAAGTTCTGGGACAGAAGCTGTTATGTCTGCAATTAGACTAGCACGAGGAGTTACAGGTAAAAATGATATAGTTAAATTTGAAGGATGTTATCATGGACATTCGGACTCATTATTAGTACAAGCTGGTTCAGGAATGGCAACTTTTGGAAGTCCAAGTTCTCCTGGAGTTCCTGCAGATTTAACAAAGCATACTTTACTTTGTGAATATAATAATATTGAAAATCTAAAAAAATGTTTTGAAGATTCAAATGATATTTCTTGTATTATTATTGAACCAATTGCAGGAAATATGGGATTTATTCCAGCAGATATTGAATTTTTAAAAGTTTGTAGAGAGCTTTGTAATGCAAATAATGCTTTACTAATTTTTGATGAAGTTATGACAGGATTTAGAGCTTCTTTAAAAGGGGCAAGTGGGATTTTAGATGTTCAAGCAGATATTATTACTTTTGGAAAAGTAATTGGTGCCGGAATGCCTGTAGGTGCCTTTGCTTCTTCAAAAGAGATTATGGGTAATCTATCTCCTGATGGTGCAGTTTATCAAGCTGGAACTTTAAGTGGTAACCCTGTAGCTATGGCAGCAGGATTAACATCTTTAAGAAAATTAAAAGCAAATCCAGAGATATATGATGAGTTAAATAGAAAAGCTAAAAAATTAGTAAATGGACTAAAAGAGGTAGCCAAAAATAATAATATTGGTCTTCAAGTTGATACTAGAGGAAGTATGTTTGGTCTATTTTTTGCAGATAAAATGCCAAGAAACTTTAAAGAAGTTACAGAGTTCTGTAATTTTGATAACTTTGGTAAATTTCACCATGAGATGATTAAAAGAGGTTTCTATTTTGCTTGTTCTCAATATGAAGCTGGATTTATATCAACTGTTATAAGTGATGAAGATATTGAACTTTGTATTAAAGAAGCTAATGAAATTTTTAAAAATTTTTAAGGAGATTAAAAGTATGAGTGATATTATAGAAAAAAATGTTGACTTAATTAAAAAGGCAAATATTTATTTTGGTGGTAAAGTAACAAGTAGAAATTATACAGATGGTGATGGTGTAATTAAATCTTTAGGAATAATGCTTCCTGGTGAATATAATTTTGGAACAAAAGCTGCAGAAAATATGGAAATTATTTCTGGGAAAGTTGAAGTTTTATTTGCTGGACTAGACAGTAATTGGGAAACTTTTGTAGCTGGTGAATCTTTTGATGTACCTGCTAATTCAAGCTTTGAAATTAAAGCAGATGAGATAACAGATTATTGTTGTACTTATCTATAAAATATATTTAAAATAGGCTATTTATGGAAAATAAAGAAGAAAAGAGAATACCTAAGCATAGAGATAAAATTGAAGCACTTGATAATTTATCTTTAGGTATTTCAATCGTTGCTGCTATTGTTATTGGTTTTGCCATAGGATACGGCCTTAAAGAATGGACAGGATATACATGGACTTTATGGATTGGTATATTTTGGGGGATTGCTGCTGCTGGACTTAATATTTACAAAGCTTATAAAAGAGCACAAAAATCATTTGAAGGCTTAGAAAATGATCCAAGATATGCTCATAGAGCAAAATATGGAGACAAATCTAAAGACGAAGATGAAGACTAAAGATACAATTATTAGTTTTGCAAAGGTCTTTTTTATAGTTGACCTTTGCTTGATTACTTATTCAAGTGTATTTCAAGATGTTCTTTGGGTTTTAAATACACAAGTTGCATTTATTGGCTCTTTATTAGTAACAGCTGGAACTTTTTTATCATATAGAAGGAATGTTCAAAATAGATTATCCAATTTAGATGCATCAAAACATATGACAAATGAAGATAGAGATAAAATTGATGAAATAGATGATGTTTATGATTTATATACAGAATATGAAGAAGTTCCACAAGAAGAGTTAACACCTGAAAAAATAAAAGAGATTTTAGAAGAAGAAAAGTCAAAAATAAAGAAAAACTCTTTTAAAAATACAATTTTTTCAGCAGGTGGATTTATATCTATTTATAGAATATTTGCTTATGGGGTCTTGGTTTTTGGTTTTTTTGCTTTAAATAATAATAAATTGTTTTTAGCTGTTCCATTTTTAGTGGGACTTGGTATTGTCCCACTAAGTGTATTATTAACGAAGTTTGTTTTTAATACTATTTCAAAATCAGAGGAAGATCAATAGTTATTTTATCTTCATCTTTTGAAATTATAAATGAAGCATTTTCATCTTTATAATTAAATGAATTAATATTACATTTTATTGATGAAAATACTTCTACACTAATAATAGAGTGTTTTTTTCCTTCTATTTTTATATACTCACCAATTTTTAATATAACAGAAGTTGTTAGCATTGAAGACTCTTTAAAAGTATCATATATAAGATTTAAAGCTTTTATGAATTCACTTGCATTTATTTTAAACTCTGGAATAGATGGATCATAATTTTTTATAAATTTACATTCTGATTTAATTCTTTTTGTTGAAATTGCTAAATCAACAAGAGTAAAAATATTTGTAATATTTGTATTTTTAGTACTTAATTGTGAATCTTTTTTTACCATTGCACTTTTATAGAGTTTCATATGAATTTCATCTTCATTTTCATATTTAACTGTGATTGAATAAAAAGAATAGTTTTTAATCTGCAAATCAAAATATGTGGTTTCTACACCAAAAGATTTTGGAGCATGTTTTAAAGCCAAATCAAAAAGCTCTTTTTGTTTAATTCTACTTAATAGAAATTGAGCTTCTTGATTAGAATAGATTATTTTCCCACTTGAAGAAAACGATATTATCGGGTTTAAATCTAGTTCAACCCATGCTTCATAAAAATCCATTATATATTAGCTTTCAACATAGTTTTTAAGATTTTTACCAACTTTAGGATGCTTTAATTTCTTAATTGCACTAGATTCAATTTGTCTAACTCTTTCTCTTGTTACAGAAAGTTCTTTTCCAATTTCTTCTAATGTTCTATCTGAAGCATCTGTCATAAGACCAAATCTCATTCTTACAACTGCTTGTTCTCTTTCATTAAGTTGTGCTAGAATTTGATCAATTTGACCTTGTAAATCTTCTTTCATTATATTATCAACAGGTGTAGGAGCTTTTTCATCTGGAACAAAATCTCCAAATTTACCATCATCATCAGATCCAATAGGAGCTTCTAATGATACAGGTTCTTTAGTAATTTTAATTACTTGTTTAACTTTATCTACAGGTAATCCTACTTCTTTTGCAATTTCTTCAACATCTGGTTCTTTACCATTTTCTTGAATACCTTTTCTAATGATTTTATTAATTCTATTAATCGTTTCAATCATATGAATAGGGATTCTAATAGTTCTTGCTTGGTCTGCAATTGCTCTTGAAATTGCTTGCCTAATCCACCAAGTTGCATAAGTAGAGAATTTATATCCCTTCTTATATTCAAACTTATCAACGGCTTTCATAAGACCAATATTACCTTCTTGAATTAAATCTAAGAATGGTAAACCTCTATTTGTATATCTTTTTGCAATAGATACAACAAGTCTAAGGTTTGATTTAGCCATTCTTGTTTTAGCTTCATCAGTAATCTTCTTACCTCTTTTAATTTGCTCAAGTACATCAATTAATTCTTCAGGTTCTAAATCAAAGCCACCTTTAGATGCTTCTGCTGTTTGGAAAAGTTTTTTAATTTCCATATATGTAGAAACCATAGTAGCTTCAGGAACCATAGAAGTGATCTGTACTTTTGATAAGTTAATAATATTATCTAAAATCTTTTGATGGTTTTTTAATAAAATATCATTAAATAAAGGTAGTTTATATTCTAACTTTTTTAATTCCGTTTCAAAACCAGTATCTGATTTAAGTGCAGTTTCCATAGCTTTTACAATCTCTGTAATAAGTTTAGATGTTGGTCCTAAATCTAATAAAGCCTCTTTTAATACTTTTTTCTTAAATGCAACCGCTAAATTAAATAGCATTTGGTCTGTTTCACTATCAGATTTTGCTTCTTCTTTTGCTTGAAATTTAAGCCAATCTTTTTTTGCTTTTTCTAATACTTTAAATGAAGCAATAATAGTTTCAGCTCTTTTATCAAGTTTTTTAATTTTTTTATTATCAGAATCATCGCCATTATCATCAACAGCTTCTACTTCTTCTGTATCATCAGAAGAGTCTGAATCTTCATCATCAAAATTTCTAAAAAGTTCTTTTACTTTTCTTTCTCTATTTACTAATGGCTCTTTGTACTCCAAAATAAAATCTATTAAGTATGGAACATAACAGATAGCATCAAGAATAACATCTTCACCCATTTCAATTTTTTTAGATATCTCTATTTCTTCTTCTTTTGTAAGAAGTGGAATTTGCCCCATTTCTCTTAAATACATTCTAACAGGAGAGTCAGATCTTGACCACTCTAGAAGTTCTTTATTTTTTAGAAGATCAAATACATCATCGTCATTTTCTTTTAATTTCTTTATTAAATCTTCTTTTTTCCTAGCTTCTTCAGCATTCATTCTTTTTGCTTGTTCTTGTGAACTAATTAACGTAACGTTGTATAGTTGAGTAAAAGCTAAAATTTTCTTTATATGTGCTGTTGATGGAGCTTTAGGGAAGATTTTAATAAGTTTTTCAAATGTTAGTATTGAATCTTTGTATTCTTTTACAGTTGTTTCAATATCTTTATTTAAATCTTTTGCGCTCATAAATGGAAGTTCCTTATTTGTGTTTGAAAGATTCAGTTATTATACCCAAACTTGCTAAATAAATGATTAATATTCTATCTTTAATCTATTATTTTTAAAATTTTAGATAAAATGCCTTTCTTTGAAAAAAATATATAATAACTTTTGAATAAAAAAGTATTGTAAATAAGGAAAATTAATATGAATATGATTACTGGAAAAGTTTGGAACTTTGGAGCTAATATTGATACTGATGTTATTATTGCTGCAAGATATTTAAATAGTTCAGATCCTGAGCATTTAGCAAAATATGTTATGGAAGATGCTGATCCTGAATTTCCTAATAAATTACAAAGAGGCGATATTATAGTTGCTGGAGAAAATTTTGGTTGTGGTTCATCTAGAGAACATGCTCCAATTGCATTAAAAGCTGCAGGTGTTGCTGCTGTTGTAGCCCCATCATTTGCTAGAATTTTTTATAGAAATGCATTTAATATGGGATTACCAATTTTTGAACTTCCTGAATCTTTAGAAATAAAAGAGGGTGAAGAAATTTCAATAGATTTAGATAATGGTGAAATTACTAATAACAGTACAAAAAAATCTTATAAATTTATTCCAATTCCTCCTTTTATGCAAGAATTAATTGCAACAGGTGGATTAATAAATTATGCAAAAGCAGAAATGAAGGCAAGTAAATAATGAAAAAATATGATATTTCTATAATTAAAGGTGATGGAATTGGTCCTGAAATAATAGATGAAGCTATAAAAGTTTTAGATGCAGTATCAGGGGCTTGTGGTTTTGATTTAGATTATAAAGAGTATTTAATGGGTGGAATTGCCATTGATATGACAGGTACTCCTTTACCAAAAGAGACTATTTCTGGAGTATTAAATTCAGATGCTTGTTTATTTGGAGCTATTGGTGGTGAAAAATGGGATACTCTTCCTAGAGATTTAAGACCAGAAACTGGACTTTTAAATTTTAGAGAAGCTATGGGTGTATATGCAAATTTAAGACCTGCAATTATTTATGATGAATTAGTAAATGCTTCAACTTTAAAACCTGAGGTTATTGAAGGTGTAGATATTATGGTTGTACGTGAGTTAATTGGTGGAATTTATTTTGGGAAACCAAGAGCAAATGACGGTGAAACTGCATATAATACAATGGTATATACAAAATCAGAAATTGTAAGAATTGGTAAAAAAGCATTTGAACTTGCTATGAAAAGAGATAAGAGAGTTTGTTCTGTAGATAAGGCAAATGTTCTTGAGGTTTCTCAATTATGGAGAGATACAATGATTGAGTTATCAGCTGATTATCCTGAAGTTGAACTTACTCATATGTATGTTGATAATGCTGCTATGCAATTAGTTAGAAACCCAAAACAATTTGATGTAATAGTTACAGGAAATATTTTTGGTGATATTTTATCAGATACTGCTTCTATGGTTGTAGGGTCTATTGGATTATTGCCAAGTGCTTCAACAGGAGATAAAACTGCAATTTATGAACCAATTCATGGTTCAGCTCCTGACATTGCAGGAATGGGGATTGCAAACCCAATTGCTACAATTGAGTCTGCAGGAATGATGTTAAGATACTCTTTAGGAGAGATTGAAGCTGCAAATAAAATAGATGCTGCTATTAAAAAAGCTCTTAAAGATGGATATCGAACAAAAGATTTAGCTGCTTATGATGCTAAAGAAGTTGTTACCACTTCTGAAATGGGTGACATTATTGCAAATAATATTAACATCTAATTAAAACATAATATATTTGAGACTCGTGCTTGAGTCTCAAGTTAAAAATAAGATTCTAAAATATAATTTGATATTATTATTTTTAGAATTTTTATGATAAAATCTAGACTTATTCAATATTTACGGAGAAATTATGGCTTTAGATAAATATAGACTTATCACTAGAAGTGATATGGATGGTTTAGTGTGTGGAGTTTTATTAAAATATCTTGGAATAATTAAAGAAATAATTTTTGTTCATCCAAAAGATATGCAAGATGGTCTAATTCCTGTAACAAAAAATGATATTACTACAAATCTTCCTTATGTAAAAGGTGTTTATTTATGCTTTGATCACCATTATTCAGAAACACTTAGAAACAAACAAGAAAAAAATCATATTATTGATGCTAATGCTCCTAGTGCAGCAGAAGTTGTTTATCAATATTATGGTGCAGAAAATAAATTTCCTTCTTCTTTTAAAGATATAATGAATGCTTCAAATAAAGCTGATAGTGCTAATTTTTCAAGAGAAGATATAATAAAACCTCAAGGCTGGGATTTATTAAGTTTTCTAATGGATAGTAGGACAGGGCTTGGAAGATTTAAAGATTTTAAGATTTCAAATTACCAACTTATGCTTGATTTAATTAATTATTGTCTTGAACATAGCATTGAAGATATTTTAGAATTAGATGATGTGAAAGAGAGAATTGATTTATATTTTAAATATGAATTAGAGTTTAAGAAACAACTTAAGCGTTGTTCAAAACTTATTGATAATGTTGTTATTATAGATTACTTAAATGAAGGAATAATTTATCCTGGAAATCGTTTTTTAGTATATGCTATGTTTCCAAAAGTTAATGTTTCTATTCATAAAAATTGGGCAAAAAATAAAAATAATTTAGTATATAGTGTGGGAAAATCAATAATTAACAAAAGTAATAAATGTAATATAGGGGAACTTATGTTAAAACATGGAGGAGGAGGTCATGAAGCTGCAGGTGGATGTCAACCTTCTTTATCCATTGCAGATGATGTTTTAGATGATATTATAAGTCAATTAAGAGTTAAAGAAGTATAAATGAAAAATTTAGATACTTTAGAAAAAATTTTAATTCCTGTAATGATTGCAGGATTTATTTTTATTGTTAGTTTATATATAAGTGTAGATATTTTTTTAGGTTCAAGTATAACTACTTCAATGAAAAACTTTATGGTTTTTTATATGACTTTATTGTTAATTACATTAGTTATTATTGCAGTTTTTGTTACTAATAGATTTGTAAAAATGCCAATGCTTGAGTTAACAGAATTTTTGGATAAAATAGAAAATGATCAATATGAATCCTTTAAAAAGAAGTTTAATAATAGTGATATTGATAATTTCGTACTTCAAATTAATAAATTAATTGAATACCTAGGTAATAAAGATAAAAAAAGTAATGATTTAATTAATACATTAAAATATTCAAATAAATCCTTAGAAGAGTATCAAAAAGCTGTTGATGCTTCTGCCATTATTTCAAAATTTGATTCAAATGGAATTATTACATATGTGAATGATAAGTTTTTAGAAAATTTTGGATTTTTAGAAAAAGAAATTATTGGAAAAAATTATAATATCACAAAACATAGAGATATGAAAGATGAATTTTATGATGAACTATGGGCAAAAATCTCAAATAAAAAGATTTGGGCTGGTGAAATAAAAAATAGTAAAAATAGTAATAAAGAGTATTATACTTCTACTATTGTTGTTCCTATTTTAGATGCAAGTGAAAATATTTTAGAGTATTTATCTTTTAGTATAGATATAACAGAGCATATTCATTCTTTACAAAAAGCAAAAGAGGCAGAGGCTTCAAAATCAATTTTTTTAGCAACAATGTCTCATGAAATAAGAACTCCTTTAAATGGTATTTTAGGTTTTGCAAAACTTTTAGAAAATGCTAAAATTCCAAAAAAAGAAAAGGGCTATGTAGATATAATTAATAGTAGTGCTAAATCTTTGCTTGGAATTATAAATGATATTTTAGATATATCAAAAATAGAGAGTGGTAAATTTGAATTAGAAAGAAGAAGATTTAATCCTTTTAAAGAGTTTGAACCAGCAATTGAATTATTTGTTGCAAAAGCAAGTGAAAAAGATATTGATATTCTTTTCTTTATAGACCCAAGGCTTCCAAGTGCTATGATTGGTGACCCTCTTAAAATAAAACAAGTTTTATCAAATTTAATTGGAAATGCAATTAAATTTACTCCTAAAAATGGAGATATTAATATAAAAATTGAATTGCTTGAAAAAAGTGATTCTATAGTTTCAATTTTATTCTCTATAAAAGATTCTGGAATTGGTATTGCCTTAGATAAACAAAAAACTATTTTTGATCCCTTCTCTCAAGCAGATTCTAGTGTAACTAGACAATTTGGTGGAACTGGATTAGGATTAAGTATTAGTTCTAATATTATTTCAATTATGGGTTCAGAGATTGAGTTAAATAGTGAAGAAGATAAAGGAAGTGAATTCTATTTTGAATTAGATTTAGAATATCAAAAAACAAAAAATTTATATCCTCAGATTGATACAAATTCAAAGATTGCAATTTATTGTCAAGAGTATGATTGTACTTCCCAATTAGGAATAGTAAAAAAATATTTAACTAATTATAGTGAACCTGAGGTTATTTATGAAGAAAATAGTTTAAATAAATACTCTTTAGTTATTGGTAAGTATGAGGATTTACTTAAAATTAATTTAGAAAAAATTACTGTGCCATTAATTTTTATTTGTGATTATGAAGAAAAATCTCTTGATATTAAAAATGAATTTAGAGTTATTAAATCTCCAATAAATCAATCTAAACTATATGATGCAATTGTTGATATTTTAAATCCTAACTTAAATGAAGAATTGAAAATTGATATGGAAGAGATTAAACACTCTAATGTTTGTTGTTTAATTGTGGAAGATAATATTGTAAACCAACATCTTATGGAAGCAATGCTTGCACAAAAAGAGATTAAATCAAAAATAGTAGGCAATGGACAAATTGCTTTAGATGAGATTAAAACAGGTGCTGTTTATGATATTATTTTTATGGATATAAATATGCCTGTAATGAATGGTATTGAAGCTACTCATCTAATTATAAAATATGAAGAAGAGAATAATTTAGAACATACTCCAATTGTGGCACTTACTGCTAATGCAGTTGCAGGGGATAAGGAAAAATTCTTAAGTGAAGGAATGGATTCTTATATTCCTAAACCTTTTGAAGAGTATATGTTAGACGAGGTCTTAAATAAATATATTAGAAGTGAAAAGAAAAATAAAAAATATACTGAAGAGGAAAAGAAAAAAGACAATATAATTGAAGAAGACTTTAAATATTCTATTGAAGATTCAGCCAAAGCCTTAGGATTAAAGCTTCCTATTTTTAAAACCATTCTAAAAACATTTTTTAATTCAATTGATAAGGATTTAAAAGAGTTAGAAAACTCTATTCTTAATAAGGATTTAGAGAAAACTAGAAATATAGCACATAAAATAAAAGGTGCCGCTGGTAATTTAAAAATCAATAATATCTATGAAATTACTAAGGATATTGAGCTTTCAGCAAAAGAAGGTATTGCTTTAAATTACAAATTGAAATTTGAAAAATTATTAATTTGTGTAAAAGAAATAAAAAAAGTATATGAAGAGAACTCTTAGAAACTACTTTTCTAAAAGTTCTTTTATATTTTGACAGAAAATATCAAAAGAGGGTAATTTTAAATTACTCTCTCTTTGTTTTTCACCCCACATAGGTTCTGGGAAATAAGAATCTTCTTTAAATCTTGCCATTATATGAAAATGAACATGTGGTACATAATTCCCAAATGATGCAATATTAATCTTTTCTGTTTTATAATAATTTAACATCTCTTTTTCAATAATATCTAAAACTCTAAATATTTCTAATTTAGTTTCAGTACTACATTGGGAAAACTCTTTTATCTTTTCATTTGTAAAAATCTTTAACCAAGGTATTTCACTTTTCTCAATTTGTACATTAATTAACTTGTTACTGAAAATCATTATAAATTTCCTTTACTTCATCTATATGCTTAATAAAAATATCAACTAATTTTGGATCAAAATGAACAGCTTTTTCTTTTATTAATAATAAAATAGCTTCTTGTATTGACCAAGAGTTTTTATATGGCCTCTTAGAGGTTAAAGCATCAAATACATCTGAAATTGCCACAATTCTTGCAGAAAGTGGTATCTCCTCAGCTTTTAATCCTTTTGGATAACCAGAGCCATCATATTTTTCATGATGATTTAAGGCAATTAATCCACCTTCTATTAGGTATGGACTTTTTGTATCTTTTAAAATTTCTCCACCTATATTAACATGCTTTTTCATAATTTGAAATTCATCTTCTGTTAATCTTCCCTCTTTTAATAAAATACCATCCGCAATACCAACTTTTCCTATATCATGGAAAGGAGAAGCATAAAAAATAATTTCCTGTAGATTTTCATCTAGACCATAGTATTTTGCTAAAAGTCTTGAATAATGAGCAACTCTTATAGTATGATTTGCAGTTTCAGCATCTTTATATTCTGCCGCACGTCCTAAAACCATTAGTGATTCATGTTCTCTATTTTGAATTTCTGCTGTGGCCTTTTTTACTTCATCTTCAAGTAAAAGTGCTTTATCTTTTAACTTTAATTGTGCACTTCTTAGAGCAAGAAGATTTACACTTCTTGCTTTGAATTCAGTCATATCAATAGGTTTTGTTAGAAAATCTGTAGCACCAGCTTCTAATGCTTTTATTTTTAATTCTTGATCATCACCAACAGCAGTAATAACAATAACAGGAATTTCTTGATGAACTTCTCTAAAACTTTTTATTAATTCAATTCCATCAATATTTGGCATCATATAATCAGTATATAAAATATCTATGTCATTATTTAAAATATAATTAAGACCTTCTTTCGGATCTTCAAATGTTTTAATATCTAAATCAAACTCCATACCATATGCTTGTACTAGCATTAGATTAACAGGTTCATCATCTATGTAAACCGCTTTTAAATTTTCAATTTTCATTTAAACTCAACACCTTGTGTAGTAATTAATAATATTATAAAATCGATTATATCAGAACTTAAAAAAAAGTAATCTTATAAATTTTCTTTATTATTTGCATATAAAAATATTCTAGTGCTTATTAAACAACATTTAAGCATAAATTAATTATAATCCGTTTCCATTTTTCCAACCATCAAAGAAGTTTTTATAAAATGTTTTGTGTTTTATAAAAAGTTGGTGTGAATAGTTCGGGAAGAACATTTATTGTTCATACCTGTTGGATTGTGGTAATAAACACAAAAAGAGGACAGACTTATGAAAGTAAGAGCTTCAGTAAAGAAGATGTGTGACAAGTGTAAAATTGTCAAAAGAAGAGGTGTCGTAAGAGTGATTTGCGAAACTAAAAAACACAAACAAAGACAAGGATAAAAAGACATGGCAAGAATCGCAGGTGTTGATTTACCAAATAAAAAAAGAATGGAATATGCTTTAACGTATATTTTTGGAATAGGTTTACATAATTCTAGATTAATCTTAGATGCTGTTGGAATTGACTACAACAAAAGAGCACATGAATTAACAGAAGATGAAGCAGCAGCAATTAGACAAGAGATTCAAAAATCATATATGGTTGAAGGTGATCTTAGAAAAAAAGTTGCAATGGATATTAAATCTTTAATGGACTTAGGTTCTTACAGAGGTTTAAGACACAGAAAAGGTTTACCGTGTAGAGGGCAAAAGACTAAGACTAATGCTCGAACAAGAAAAGGTAAAAAGAAAACTGTTGGCGCAGCGGCTAAGTAAGGATATTTAGATGGCAAAAAGAAAAGTAACTAGAAAAAAAGTTGTAAAGAAAAATATTGCTGACGGTATCGTACATATAGCAGCATCGTTCAATAATACAATGGTAACTATAACTGATGTTGCTGGTAATGCAATTGCGTGGAGTTCAGCAGGAAACTTAGGTTTCAAAGGTAGTAAAAAATCTACTCCTTTTGCGGCGCAAGCAGCAGTTGAAGATGCAGTACAAAAAGCAATGGAACATGGTATTAAAAATCTTGGTATTAAAATTCAAGGTCCAGGTTCAGGTAGAGATACAGCAGTTAAGGCTGTTGGAGCTATTGAAGGTATTTCTGTTAAGTGGTTTAAAGATGTAACACCTTTACCGCATAATGGTTGTAGACCTCCTAAAAGAAGAAGAGTGTAAGGGGCAGTTATGGCAAGATATAGAGGACCAGTAGAAAAAATCGAGAGAAGACTTGATGCAGACCTTGGATTAAAAGGTGAGAGAAGACTTAACGGAAAATCTGCTTTAGAAAAAAGACCATTTGCTCCAGGACAACACGGACAAAGAAGAACTAAAATTTCTGAGTACGGTTTACAATTAAGAGAAAAGCAAAAAGCTAAATTTATGTATGGTGTTTCTGAAAAACAATTTAGAAAATACTTTAAAAAAGCTGCTTCAACTGAAGGTAACACAGGATCTAACTTAATTACATCAATTGAACAAAGATTAGATAACGTTGTTTATAGAATGGGATTTGCTACTACTAGAGCAAATGCTAGACAATTTACAACACATGGACATGTTTTAGTAGACGGTAAGAAAGTTGATATTCCTTCTTACGTTGTTAAACCAGGTCAAAAAATTGAAATAAAAGAAAAATCTAAAACTAATCCACAAGTTGTAAGAGCTTTAGAATTAACTAACCAAACTGGTCTAGTTGAGTGGATTGACGTAGATAAAGATAAAGTATTCGGAATTTTTACAAGAATCCCAACTAGAGAAGAAGTTGTTATTCCTGTTGAAGAAAGATTAATCGTAGAGTTATATTCTAAATAATAAGCAAGGTAGGCTATGAAAAAATTTGCAGACACACCGTTTTTACCAACAGAGGTTGAGATAGAGGCTATCAGTGATAATGAAGCTAAAATATCAGCATATCCATTTGAAAGTGGTTTTGCAATAACTTTAGCACACCCTCTTAGAAGACTTTTATTAAGTTCATCAGTTGGATATGCTCCTATTGCAGTAAAAATTGAAGGTGCTTCTCACGAGTTTGACTCATTAAGAGGAATGCTTGAAGATATAGCTATTTTTATAATTAATCTTAAAAACATTAAATTCAAAATTAATGGTGACGAAGAGCAAGTTGTTGTTGAATACTCTTTTGATGGTCCAAAAGAGATTAAAGGTGAAGACTTAGTAAACTCTGATGTTGAAGTGGT
>JBFHGG010000051.1:0-18178 GCA_041583235.1 Halarcobacter sp. | reverse complement strand
GAATCAATTGAAAGAATTCACAGAACTAACTTAGTTGGAATGGGTGTATTACCACTACAATTTAAAGAAGGTGATACTAGACATACTTATAATATTGATGGTTCTGAAACATTTGATATTGAAGGTGAAATTACACCAAGAACTGAATTAACTGTTGTTATGACTAGAGCAAATGGTGAAGTTGTTAAATTCCCTGTATTATGTAGATTAGATACTTCTGCTGAAGTTGACGTTTACAAAAATGGTGGTATTTTACAAAAATTCGCTAAAGATGTTATTGCATCTTCTAAATAAAACATTAACAAAACACTTTTAGGGCAATGCCCTAAAAGTATTTAGAAGAAATTATACGATTTATTCTAAATACTTTTAAATATATTAAAATTAAACTCAAGGAAAATAAATGTCTTATCAACCACAATTTAAAGTTAAAGCTACATATATGAGAGGTGGAACTTCAAAAGGTACTTTTTTTAATATAGCTGATTTACCTAAAGAAGCACAAGAAGATGGGAAAAAAAGAGATAAATTACTTCAAAGAATTGTAGGAAGTCCAGATGTTTATAAAAAACAAATGGATGGAATGGGAGGAGCTTCTTCTTCTACATCTAAAGCTATTTTAGTTGGAAAAACTGATGTTCCTAATCATGATGTAGATTACTACTTTTGTCAAGTTGCAATTGATAAAGATTTTGTTGATATGAGTGGAAACTGTGGAAATTTATCTTCTGCTGTTGGCCCTTTTGCAATTCATGAAGGTTTAGTGGATAATGTTCCAGAGAATGGAGTTTGTTGTGTAAGAATTTGGCAAGTAAATATTAAAAAAACTATTCTTTGTTACGTAACTATGGAAAATGGTATGGTAAAAGAAATGGGTGATTATGAAATTGATGGTGTTGCTTTCCCTGCTGAAGAGATTCAATTAGAATTTGTAGAACCTGTTGACCCAAGCGAAGAATTATTCCCTACAGGAAACCTAGTAGATGATTTAGAAGTTCCTGGTGTTGGTACCTTTAAAGCTACAATGATTACAGCTGGAATTCCAACTGTATTTGTAAATGCAGATGCAATTGGATACAAAGGTACTGAACTTCAAGGTGATATTAACTCTGATACAGAAGCTCTTGAAAGATTTGAGAAAATTAGAATTGCAGGTGCACTTAAAATGGGTGTTATGAAAGATGCTTCTGATGCATTAACTCAACAACATACTCCAAAAATCGCGTTTGTTTCACCTCCACAAGATTTTACAACATCAAGTGGTAAAGAAGTTAAAGCATCAGAAATGGATTTACATGTAAGAGCTTTATCTATGCAACAATTACATCATGCTATGATGGGAACAGCTTCAGTTGCTATCGGAGTTGCTGCTTGTATTCCTGGAACTTTAGTAAACTTAGCTGCTGGTGGTGGAGAAAAAAATACAGTTACTTTTGGTCATCCATCTGGTGCTATTAAAGTAGGTGCTGCTCTTTCTCAAGAAAATGGTAAATATATTGTTGAAAAAGCCTCTATGAGTAGAAGTGCTAGAATTATTATGGATGGAAATGTTCATGTTCCAGCTGGAACTATGGATTAAAAAAGATATTTAAACTTATCTAGTCACTAAAATGATGAAGCTAATTTAAACAAAAAGTTTAAAAATTATCTTCATCATTTAATACACTTAAAATATTTTTTTTCTTTTGATAACCTTGAAATTCATAATTTATGTTTAACTCACCATCTTCTTTCTTAATAATAAAAGAAGTTGGATAAAACATAATTACAAAAGAAGATGTTCTTAATAACTCTTTATATACTAAAGAGTTATTATTTACTTTAAATATATGCAAATCATCTTTTTTCTCTTCTTGGATATCTTCCAAAACAGAGATTTGTTTTATACACCAAGGACAAGAATCTATACTAAACATTAAAAAGATATTTTTCCCCTCTTTTAATTGCTCAATACTTTTTAGAACCTTAATTTCTGAAGAAAATAATGTACTAATAAGAGAGAAAAATAAAATAAACTTTTTCATTTAATTTTTTATTTCACTAATTTTGAAATTTCTTTAAAAACAGGATGTTTAGCATTTACTGTTAATTCAAATAATAAAGACTCATAAGTAGTAGGAATTACACCTGCTTGAATAAGTCTTGTTATAGCCATCTCTTTATCACTTTGCTTTCTTGAATTAACACAATCTGTAACAAGTACAGGCTGTAATCCATTTTCAAGTAAATCAAGTGCTGTTTGAAGTACACAAACATGAGTCTCAATACCTGCTAAGATTACAATTCTTTTACCTGTTGCTTTTATTGCAGCTAAGCTATCTTTATTTCCACAGCAAGAGAATGTAGTTTTCTCAAAATGAGGATAATCATCTACAAGCTCTCTTAAACTTGGAATTGTTTCCCCTATTCCTTTTTTATATTGTTCATTTATAATAAATGGAATTTCATGTAGCTTTAAACCCTTTATTAAAGTAATTAAATTTTTTTCCAACTCTTCATTATTTTGAATATGAGGGAACAATCTTTCTTGGATATCTACTTGTACAAATACACAATCTTCAACTTTAATTTTCATTTTAATTCCTTTATTTTCTAAGTATTTTTATTAATAAAAATAATCTAAATAAATGCTACTTTTTCTGCACGTTCTAATAACTCTTTTGCACCTTGGTCTATAAAAGTTTGAGCTAAATTTTGCCCAATCGTTTTATATTCATCAATATCTGCTGTAATATCTTCACTAATATCTTCACTACCATCAGGCATTCCTACTATTGCTTGAACTCTAATGGAATTTTCATCAATAATTGTAGCTTTAACTCCAATTGGAACTTGACATCCACCTTGTAGTGTATCAACAAAACTTCTTTCAATTGTTGATTCAATATGTGCATCTTTATCATTTAAAACTGAAACTATTTCTACAATCTTTGGATCTGTTGTAGTTTCAATTCCAAGTGTTGCTTGTCCCATTGAAGGAATCATTACATCAGTTGAGATAGGAGAGAAATGTTTTACTTCATTTTCAATACCTAATTTTTGAATTCCTGTTGCTGCTAAAATAATTGCATCATATTCACCTGCATTTAATTTTGCAATTCTTGTATTAATATTTCCTCTTAAATCTTTTAATTTAAGGTCAGGTCTTAAAAGCATTAATGCCATTCTTCTTCTTAAAGAAGTAGTTCCTACAATAGCACCTTGAGGCAAGTCATCTATAGAAATATATTTATTACTTAAAAATGCATCTCTTGGATCAAATCTTTTTGTAACTGCTGCTAATTGAAGTCCCTCTTCAAATTGCGTTGGTACATCTTTTAATGAATGTACAGCTAAATGAGCCTCCCCATTTAACATAGCAACTTCAAGCTCTTTAGTAAAAAGACCTTTACCTCCAATTTTAGCCAAAGGAACGTCTAAGATTTTATCACCTTTTGTCACAAACTCTTGTAGTTCAACTTCCATATCTGGGTAAAATTTTTTAAGCTCAGCTTTTATATATTCACTTTGCCAAAGTGCCAATTGACTTCTTCTTGTCGCAATTACTAATTTATCCATTTTTTAATATCCTAACATTTCATATTTTAATTTTGATTTATCTTGTTCACCATTAATAAAAATAGTTGGTGTTCCTTTTACCATAGCCTCTTCACCTAAGTTAATATCTTCTTTAATTTCATCATTGATTTTTTTATTATTAATATCAGCTATAGTAAAGTTTGTTTTTAACTCTGTGTTAAATGCATCAATTATTTTTTGGCTATTTTTTTCTTTTTCACTAAAGTATTCATCCCAATCAACTTTATAAACTTTTATTTCAATATCTTTTATACCTTTTGCTTTAGCTGCATTCATTAAAGCTACAAGAGTTCCTGAGGCTGGATGAATTCTTAATAATGGGAAATGATAATAGTATAATGCAATTTCATTTTTATTTTTAATTACGTGATTAATCACATCAGGAACATAATCCATACAAAATGGACATAAGGGATCTGAGAAAATTACAATTTTTTCTTTTGCATTTTCATTTCCTGCAATTAATTTTGTTTTATCATAATATTTATCACTTAAAATTGGATTCATTAAATCTTTAAGTGGCATACCTGTTTTTATATCAAAAAGTTCAGGAGCAATAAGTTCTCCATTTGAAAAGACAACATCTTTAGCCTTTACTGAATTTCCAGCCATAGAAGCATCAATATCAATAATATATCCATACCATTCTTTTTGTGGCATCTGTTTTTTCGTATTAATTTTTACTTCTTTTATTTCAATTCTTTTATTTTTTGAAAATCTATCTTTTTCAAATTTTAATACATTATCATCCATATTATCGGAAGCTAGTAAGAGAGAAAAAAGTAAAGCACTACTTGTTAATATCCTTGTTAATTTCATTTAAATCCTTTCATTGCATATCTAATTTAAATTTGCGATATTATATTCTAGTAAGACTTAAAGACTAAGTCTTAGTTTTAACTGTGATTTTCTTAATATCAAAAAGTTCTTTCGCCCGATTTAACATAGGGGAATTTAAAATATCATTCATTTGAAGTTCTTGTTGAGCAGGAGCAGGATTTGCAGTTTTTTGCATATCAGCGACACAACCTGATCCCATTTCAACATCTTCAATCATAGAACCCAAATTTTCATTATTTACTTCCAAAGCAGCGGGTTTTTCTTCTTTGCCTTGGAAGTTATGCTTTTTTACTAAATTTTCTTCTTTTTGCTCAGCTTTTACAAATTCAATATCAACATCATTTCCAAAGATATCATAAATAAATATCTTAATAACTCCATAATGTTTAAGTAAAAATTTTCTTTCATCACCCAATGCATGTGAAACTATTTCTAACCTTTTATCATTAAAGCTTTTATATATAAAATTTTTTTCAAAAAGTTCACCAAGTTCATAATCTCTTTCATAAACTTTTTTATTTAGCATTTCATATTTATCTTTATTTGGGTCTTTTATTTGCTCTACTTCTATTTTCGCTATTTTAGGAATTTCTTCTTTTTCAACTTCTATTTTTTCAATATTTTCTTCTACTTTCAAATTATTCACATTTTGAATATTTGAAATAGGTTCTTCGATTACTTCATCAAAAGGAGTAGCAAAAGCATCTACTTCAACTGTTTTAATAGGCTCAACACTTTGGATTGCATCAATACTATTAAGAGATAAGCTTATTTCATCTTCTACTTTTATATCTTCATAAACTTCTTCATTATGTTTTTCAACAAGTTTCGTTTCTTTTATTTCATCTTTTACTTCACTTGCATTATGATTTTGTGCATATTGTTCATTTAAAGGAACAATTTCTTCATCATATGCATGATTAACATCATTTTTTGCATGTTCTAAAACTTTTTTAGTAGAAATAGCCTCTTTTACTATTGCTTTAACTTCTACTTGCTCAACTTGTGAGATGATTTCATCAATTGTTTTTAGATTTGTAGCTTCAATCATTTTAGATAATGTTAAAATTAAAACAAAACCACCATCAGAATTTAAAGCTAATAAATGTTTTGCATCACTTAATATTCTAAAAAACCTATCAAATAAAAGTAAATCAAATCTTGCATTTTTTTCTAGCATTTTTTGTTTTAAATAGATTGTCATTTCATCACAAACTTGAGATATTTCATAAGTTTCAAGCTCTTTAACTAAATTAATAATATCTTCTTTTTTTAATATTACGTCAAATATTTTATCCATAAGTTTTGGTTCTATTAAACCCAACATATCTACAACAGCAATTGTTGTAACTTTCCCTTTTGAAAAAATTATTGCTTGATCAAGTAAGGTTAAGGTATCTCTTAAACTTCCTTGTCCAGATCTTGTTAAAATCTCTAATGCAGGTGTTTCAAAATCAATATTTTCTTCATTTAGAATATGTGATAAATGATGCATTACATCAGAATCAGCAATCTTATTAAATCTAAAATGTTGAGTTCTACTCAATATTGTTGCAGGTAATTTAAGTGGATCTGTAGTTGCTAGTATAAATTTTACAAAGCCTGGTGGTTCTTCTAAAGTTTTTAAAAGTGCATTAAATGCTTGTGTTGTAAGCATATGAACTTCATCAATAATAAATACTTTAAACCTAGCAGAACTTGGTTTATATTTTGTATGCTCTATTAAATCTTTAATATCATCAATTCCACGATTTGAAGCAGCATCCATTTCAATTATATCTAAATGCCTATTTGTATTTGCACTTAAACAATTTTCACAAACTTCACAGGGCCTTGAAGTTGGACCATTTGAGCACAAAAGTGCTTTTGCCATAATTCTTGCTGTAGAAGTTTTTCCACTTCCTCTAAGTCCTGAGAAAAGATAAGCATGGGATAATCTATTAGAATCTAAAGCAAGAGATAAGGTCTGAGAAATAGTGCTTTGTCCAACTAAATCTTCAAATCTTCTTGGTCTATATTTTAAAGCTAAAACTTTTTTTTCTAGCATTTGTTCGTTATTCATGCTTTTCCTTTATACTTACTTTTCCGCCATTTTTCCAATTTTTTAAAATCATATCTATCATTTCTAATTTTATTTCACCTGTGTAAAAAACTCTTATATTTAAAGCACCGCTATTTTTATGTCCATTTTCTAAAGTCAAAGCTTCAAGTCTTTTTGCAATTGCACTTCCTGTTTCTATTAATTTTACATTTTTTCCCATAATTTCATTAATTACAGAACTAACTAAGGGATAATGAGTACAGCCTAAAACTATTGTATCTACTTCATTCTCACGCATTGGTTTTAGCCAAGTATTTAACATATGAAAAGTTTTTTCATCATTTATTTTGCCATTTTCAATTTGTTCTACTAATCCAGCACAAGCTTGTTCATGAACTTTTATATTTTTATTTTCAGATAATTGATTTAATAAAAGTTGATATTTATCACCATTTAATGTAGCAGGAGTTGCTAAAACGCCAATTTTACCAGTACTTGTATTTTCAATTGCTGGCTTAATACCAGGTTCTGTACCAATAACAATTAAATCTTTAAACTCTTCTCTTAATATTTTAATTGATGCAGAAGTTGCAGTATTACAAGCAACAATTAAAGCAGAAATTTCATATTTATTAATCAAAAATTCTGTTATTTCAATACTTCGTTTTGAAATCTGACTTTGTGTTTTTTCTCCATAAGGAGCATATTTAGTATCTGCTACATAAAAGATCTCTGCACCATTAAAGATCTCAGCTATTGCATTAACTACAGTGAGTCCACCTAATCCAGAATCAAATACTCCAACTTTCAATTAAAACCTTGTATAATTTTTTTAGATTATATCTAAATATGTTAAAATTCAATTAAAAATTTTATTAATCAAAAAAAGGTAAATAATATGTTTTTACACTTTCATCCATATAAACCTTTTTTAAATAAAGATACTAAAAAAATAATTGTGGGAACACTCCCACCTCCAAGATTTTGTACTAAAGAATATAAAGCAAATGATGTTGATTTTTGTTATGGTTCACAAGATGGTTTATTATGGAAAACCTTAGATATTATTTTTGATTTAAAGTTACAATTCCAAAATACAAAAGAAGAAATAGAAAAAAGAAAAAACTTTTTGATATCACAAAAAATAGGAGTTTGTGACCTTGTGGAAACTTGTAAAAGAAAAAAAGTAGATGCAAGTGATTTGGGTATGAGTGATATTAAACTAAGAGATATTTTAAAATATTTAGAAGAATACAATAATATTGATACAATTATTTTTACAGGTGGAAATAGTAAAAATGGTCCTGAATATTTTTTAAGACAAATATTAAAAAAAGAGCAAATAGAATTTAGTCTAATATCAAGTGAAATTCCAAAAGTTCATAAGTTTATTTATAAAAATAGAATTATAAAAACAATAAGTCTAACATCACCATCTAATGCTGCAAATAGGTTTATAGGGTCAAATAGTTTATATAAAGAGAACAAAAAGAAAAATCCAAAATACAATACTTTTGATTTTAGAGTACAACAGTACGAAAAGGTTTTTAAAGGAGAATTAAATTCCCCTTTAATCTAAAAAGCTTCTACTATAGAACCTTGATATTTTTCTCTAATGAATTTTTTGATTTCGCTTGAGTTAATTACTTCATCTAAAGCTTTGATATATTCTTTATTTTCATTTCCTTTTTTTACAACAACTATATTTGCATAAGGAGAATCTTTTGATTCAATAACAAGTGCATCTTTTAATGGATTTAAATCTGCAGCAAGTGCATAATTTGTATTAATAATTGCAGCATCAACTTCATCTAAAACTCTTGGTAATTGAGGAGCATCTAATTCTTCAATTTTAAGATTTTTTGGGTTATCAATAATATCTACAACAGTTTTAAAATCTACATCTTTGAATGTTAATAAACCTTCTTTAACCAAAATATCTAAAGCTCTACTTTCATTTGTAGGATCATTTGGAACAGCTATTGTAGCTCCATCTTCTAATTCACTCAATGTTTTAATTTTATTAGAATATAAACCCATTGGTTCTAAATGAACATTTACTGTTTTAACTAAATCTGTATTTTTATTTTTATTAAATTCTTCTAAATATGGTAAATGTTGGAAGAAGTTAGCATCTAATTCACCTTCATTAACTGCAATATTTGGAGTTACATAATCAGTAAATTCAACTATTTCTAAATCATAACCTTTTGCTTTTAGTAGAGGTTTAACAGCCTCTAAAATTTCAACATGAGGAACTGGTGTTGCTCCAATTTTAATAGTTGTTTGTTTTGTTTCAACTTTTGCTTCAGTGCTCTTTTTTGATTCTTCAGAATCATTACAAGCAGCAAGACCTAATACAATTGCAGTAGCAAGAGTAAATTTTAAAATATTTTTTAACATTAATTTTTTCCTTTATTTTTTTGTAATTTTATATAAATAATCGCCTAAACTTTGAACAACTTGTACTAAGGCAATTAAAATTAGTACAGTATAAATCATAGTATCTGTTTGGAATCTATAATATCCATATTTAATAGCTACATCTCCCAAACCTCCACCACCAACAGCTCCTGCCATTGCTGAAAAACCGATAACTGTAATTAAAGTAAGTGTAATTGCTGAAATTATTGCAGGTAAAGCTTCAACTAACATAACTTTAAAAATAATTTGAAAATCGCTAGCTCCAAAAGATTTTGCAGCTTCAATAACGCCAATTTCTACCTCTTTTAAAGCACTTTCAATTAATCTAGCAACGAAAGGAGCAGCTCCAATTGTAAGTGGAATAATAGCAGCAGTAGTTCCTATACTTTTTCCAATTAAAAACTTTGTAACAGGAAATAACACTATCATTAATATAATAAAAGGGAAAGACCTTAAAGTATTTATTACAACATCTAATATTGAATAAACTTTTAAATTTTCTTTTAATCCACCTTTTGATGTTAATGTTAAAACAATTGCTAAAAAGAAGCCAATTATTAAAGCTAAAAAAGTAGAAACGAATGACATATAAATTGTCTCACCTAAAGCTGGAAATAAAATATCAAACATTACAATACCTCCCAGATAATTTTGTGTTCTTTTATATAATTTGTTACTTTTTCTTTATCTTTTTCTTCAATATTAATAACCATATTTCCTACAATATGTGTATTAATCTCTTCTAATTTTCCCCATACAATATTAAAATCCATATTAAGTTCTCTTGCCATTTTTGTAATAAATGATTGAAAAGCATTATCTTTTGGAAAATAAATCTTTATATTAACACCTTCATTAGGAACAACTTCTGTTTCACCTAAAAAGTCTTTCATTTTAATATCAGGTTTTAAAAACAACTCTTCTGTATCATCAAAACCTATAATATTACCATGCTCTAATAATAATGATTTTTGAGCAATTTGCTTTACAACTTCCATTTCATGTGTAACTAAAATAATAGTAATATTCAATTTTTTATTAATCTGCTTTAATAAATCTAAAATTGAAGTTGTAGTATTTGGGTCAAGTGCAGAAGTAGCTTCATCTGAAAGTAAAATCTCAGGGTCTAAAGTCAAAGCACGTGCTATTGCAACTCTTTGTTTTTGTCCTCCACTTAATTCACTTGGATATGAATTAATTTTCTCTTCTAATCCAACAAGAGCTAATAAATCATTAACTTTTTTAGAAATTTCATCTTTTTTATATCCCCAAAGTTGCATAGGTAAGGCAATATTTTCAAATACAGTTTTTCTTTGAATTAATGAAAAATGTTGAAATATCATTCCAATATTTTTTCTAAATTTTCTTAATTCATCTTTTTTAAGAGTTTTTATCTCTTTATTATTTACAATTAATGAGCCATCAGTATAATCTTCAAGACCATTAATACATCTCATAAGTGTGGATTTTCCGGCACCACTGTGCCCTACAATTGCAAAAATTTCACCTTTTTTTATATCAATAGAAATGTCATTTAATACTTTAATATTGCCATAGTGTTTATTTAAATTGTTTATGTTTATCATAAGCCATCCTTATTAAGTTTGGAATAGTATATAAATATGTATAAAATATGAATTAAGAGAGTAAGTTATATATAAGATACAAGAATTTATTATTTTCTAAGAAAGAGACTACTTCTCTTCCTTATTCATTCATTCCAGCAAAGAACTCTTCATTATTTTTAGTCTTTTGCATTTTTGAATATAAAAATTTTAGTGCTTCAACTTCATCCATTGAAGCCATTGCATTTCTTAAAATCCATGTTTTTTGTAAAATTTCAGGAGTAAGAAGAAGTTCTTCTTTTCTAGTCCCTGATTTAATAATATCAAGAGCTGGATAAATTCTTCTATTTGCAGCATTTCTACTTAATACAACTTCTGAGTTACCTGTTCCTTTAAACTCTTCAAAAATTACTTCATCCATTTTTGAACCAGTTTCAATTAAAGCAGTTGAGATAATAGTTAAACTTCCACCCTCTTCTATATTTCTAGCAGCTCCAAAAAATCTTTTTGGTTTATGTAAAGCATTTGCATCAACTCCACCTGAAAGAACCTTTCCAGAAGATGGTGTAACTGTATTGTAAGCACGTGCTAGTCTAGTAATAGAGTCAAGTAGAATAACAACATCTTTTTTCATTTCTACAAGTCTTTTTGCTTTTTCAATTACAATTTCAGCAACTCTTACATGGTTATGAGCAGGTAAATCAAAAGTAGAAGAGTAAACTTCTCCTTTTACAGACCTTTGCATATCAGTAACCTCGTCTGGTCTTTCATCAATTAATAAAACCATTAAATGAGCTTCTGGATGATTTCTTGTAATT
This sequence comes from Halarcobacter sp., assembly GCA_041583235.1. GTDB lineage: Bacteria > Campylobacterota > Campylobacteria > Campylobacterales > Arcobacteraceae > Halarcobacter. The sequence continues at coordinate 6,911 of JBFHGG010000051.1, read as the reverse complement.
CCATGAGCTAGTTCTTTTAATAACTCTGTTTTACCTGTCTTTGGTTGAGCTACAATTAATCCTCTTTGACCTTTACCCATAGGAGCAAATAAATCAAGCATTCTACCAGTCATTCTATTTTGATCATATTCAAAAGTAAATCTATCAGTTGAGTATAAAGGAGTTAGATTATCAAAAAGAGGTCTATTTTTAGATTCATTTATTGGTAAGTAATTAATAGCTTCAATTTTTAATAATGCATTATATTTTTCACTATCTTTATTAGGAGGTCTAACTTGACCACTTACAATATCACCAGTTCTTAAAGCAAATTTTCTAATTTGCGTTGCAGAAACATAAGAATCATTTGATGTATCTGAAAAATTTCCATCAATTGCTCTTAAAAATCCAAACCCACCATCTTTTATCTCTAAAATTCCAGTGAATAAAATAAATCCACCTTGATCAATTTGAGACTTAAGAATATTAAACATTAAATCTTGACGTTTAAGTTCTTGAGGATTCTCCACATCAAGTTTTTTTGCTATTTTTAAAAGTTCTTCTAGAGGAAGTTCTCTTAATTGTTCTATTCTATAACCTTCTACAGGTACATGAGTTCTAGGTTTTCTAGAGTTGCCGTTTGAGTGTTTCGGGCTTTTTGCTTTGCTTTGAGATTTTGACTCTTCCATGAGTAAGTTTGCCTTTTAGATTTACATATTTTAAGTTTATGTAGTTTGTAGTTTTTATTAAGTATTTAGTTTAAGTGCTGTAATTTTAGTCTTTATTTTAAAATTTGTCAATAAATTTAAATTTAGTAGTTATTTTTTAGATAAAAAAGGTGCCAAAATATTGACACCTTTTTATAATTATTTAAAAATGATTATTATAAATCAGCCTCATGTTTTCCTAAGTATTCAGCAACACCTTCAGTAGAAGCTTTCATACCTTCATCACCTTTAGACCAACCTGCAGGACAAACTTCACCATGCTCATTAGTAAATAGCATAGTATCTACCATTCTAATCATTTCATCAATATTTCTTCCAAGTGGTAAGTCATTGATAACTGCATGTCTTACAGTTCCATCTTTGTCAATTAAGAAAGAACCTCTTAAAGCAACAGATTCTCCAAATAATACATCATAATCTCTAGAGATTTGTTTAGATAAATCAGCAACTAGTGGATATTTAACTCTTCCAATTCCACCATTATTTACATCAGTTTCTCTCCATGCAAAGTGTGAAAATTGTGAATCAACAGAAACACCAATTACAGAAACTCCTCTAGATTCAAAATCTTCAATTCTTTTTGAGAATGCAATGATTTCTGATGGACATACAAAAGTAAAGTCTAGTGGGTAGAAAAATAAAACCGCACCTTTTTCACCAATATTATCATATAAGTTGAAGTCCTCAACGATTTGACCATCTGCAAGAACAGCTGTTGCTGTAAAATCTGGAGCTTTTTTTGTTACTAACATATTTTTCCTTTGTTTATGAATTAAGTGTTGGAAGTATAATATTAATTATTTAAACAAACGACAGTTATTAAGACAAATTTATAAATTTAAGATAAATCTTATTTTATGATAAATTTTATCCACAATTAAGATTAAACATCCAAACCTCTTTTACAATTGTATCTTATTTAATTTTATCGATAACTAAAACTTATCATTAATTTAAAGATATATTTATTTTTACTGTGCTAAAGTTTCTAAAATTAAACAAGGAGTTATAATGGCAGTTAAAATTACTGATATTTGTATTAATTGTGATGCATGTTTAGACGAGTGTCCTACGGAATCTATTGTGGATAATGATGAAAATCCAACAGGTGAGGATATTTATTATGTAAATCCTGAAACATGTACAGAATGTGTTGGTGATAATGATGAGCCAGCTTGTGCTGAAGCATGTCCAACAGAAGGTTGTATTGTATGGGATAATCCATCAACAGAAGGTGCAGTTGATGGGCAACCTGTGGTTGAAGATTAATATCTTTTATTAATTTAAAAAGAGCATTAAAAGGTAAGTAGTTTTTTACTACTTGCCTTTTTTTTATTTTTCAGGCATAATCCGCGCCTTAAAAATAAAAAGAGGAAAATACCTATGGAACAAACGTTATCAATTATTAAACCAGACGCAGTTGCAAAAAATGTTGTTGGTAAAATCTTAGACAGATTTGAATCAGCAGGACTTAGAATCGCAGCTACAAAAAAAATTCAATTAAGCAAAGCAGATGCCGAAGCTTTTTATGCAGTTCACGCTGAAAGACCATTTTATGGTGAATTAGTGGACTTTATGATCTCAGGACCAGTAGTTGTTACTGTTTTAGAAGGTGAAAATGCAATGTCTAAAAACAGAGATTTAATGGGTGCTACTAACCCTAAAGAAGCAGAAGCTGGTACAATTAGAGCAGACTTTGCTGAATCTATTGATGCAAATGCAGTTCATGGTTCTGATTCATTAGAAAATGCAGCAATTGAAATTAACTTTTTCTTTGCTACAAAAGAAATTTGTTAAGAATTAAACTAGATTTTTAAATGAAAATTGAGTTTAGAAAAGTACCAAATACTTTAAAAGAGTTTCAATTTGATTACGATTCAGTTAAAATTGAAGGTACTTTTTGTAAAATATCGCCATCTTTAGTCAAAATCGACGGAATACTTAGTGGAAATGCTTCAATTATGTGTTCTAGATGCGGAGAAGACGATACTGTTATCTTAAATGAAAAATTAGATTTTTTATTAAGTGATGGTATTTATAAAGCAAATTCATCTGACTCAGATGAATTAGTTATAGAAATAGAAGATAATATCATAGATTTTGATGAAATTATTCAAAGTGAAATATCATCTATATGTAGTGACTATCATATTTGTGCAAAATGTGCAAATAGTGATTTTGTTGAACAAGAATATTAATTAAGGAGAAAACATGGCAGTACCTAAGAGACGAGTCTCACATACTAGAGCAGCTAAAAGAAGAACTCACTATAAAATTACTTTAAAAAAACCAGTAAAAGATAGTGACGGAACTTGGAAGATGCCTCATATGGTTAACCCAAACACTGGCGAATATAAAGCGTAATGCTTAAAATTGCAATAGATGCAATGGGTGGGGACTTTGGTCCCAAACCTATTATGGATGGGCTAATTTCAGCTCTAAGACACAATTTAAACTTCACTGCAATTGCAGTTGGAGACAAAACTCAAATAGAATCTTTAATCCCTTCATATCTAAAAGATAGAATAGAAATACTACATACTGAAGATGTTATTAGCATGTCAGATTCAGCTACTGATGCACTAAAAAGAAAAGAATCAACAATTTATAAAGCTATAGAATTAGTAAAGAATAAAGAAGCAGATGCAATTGTATCAGCAGGACATTCTGGAGCTTCAATGTCTTTAGCTACTTTAAGAATTGGAAGAATCAAAGGTGTAACACGACCTGCAATTGCAACATTAATGCCAACAAGTGAAAACCAAAATACTTTGGTTTTAGATGTTGGAGCAAATGTTGACTGTGATGCAAAAAATCTTTTTGAATTTGCTGTTATGGGACAAGTTTATGCACAAGATGTTCTTCAATTAGATGAACCTTTAGTTGGACTTTTGAGTAATGGAGAAGAAGAGAGTAAAGGTAATGAAGTTACAAAAGAAGCTTTTGAATTAATTTCAAAAATTCCAAATTTTGCAGGGAATGTTGAAGGTAGTGATGTCTTCAAAGGTACTGTAGATGTTGTGGTTTGTGATGGATTTATTGGTAATATTTTATTAAAAACTGCAGAAGGTGTTGCAGATACAATTGGTAAAATTATTAAGAAAAACTTAAAAAGATCGCTTATTTCAATTGCTGGTGCAGTTTTAATGAGAAAAGTATTTAAGAACTTAAAAGTAAAAGTTGATTATGCAGAATATGGTGGGGCTCCACTTTTAGGTGTAAAAGCACCTGTTATTATTGCCCATGGAAAATCAAATCCAAAAGCTATTCAAAATGCAATATATCAAGCAATTAATGCTGCAAGTTCAAGTTTAAGTACAGATATTGAAGAAAGATTAGAAAGATACAAAGCTTAGTTGTATTTTTTAAGGAAATTTAATGGCATATGCAGCATTTAGATCTATTGGAGCGTACATTCCTCCAAAGATAATGACAAATTTTGATTTTGAAAAAATCATTGATACTACTGATGAGTGGATTACAAAAAGAACAGGTATTAAAGAAAGACGAATATCTGAAGAGAATGAAGCTTCATCTGATTTAGGTGCAAAAGCTGCACAACAAGCAATTGAAAGATCTGGTCTTGCAAAAGAAGATATTGATTTAGTTATTTGTGCAACTGTGACTCCTGATTATCTTTGTATGCCATCAACAGCCTGCTTAATTGCTTCAAAAATTGATTTACCTCCTGTTCAAGCTTTTGATATTTCTGCAGCATGTACAGGTTTTGTATATGCAGTTTCAATAGCTAAAGCCTTTGTTGAATCAGGGATGAAAAAGAATGTTCTAATTGTTGGAGCTGAAACATATTCTTCAATTTTAGATTATACAGATAGAGGAACTTGTTTTATTTTTGGAGATGGAGCAGGAGCTGCTATTATTTCTGCAAGTGAAAATAAAGAAGAAGCTATTGTAGATGTAAATTGTTCTAGTGATGGAAACTATGATGATCTTATTAAGACTCCTGGTGGAGGAAGTAAGCATCCTTGTAGTCAAGAAGTTTTAGACAATAAAATGGCTTGTATTAAAATGAAAGGTAATGAAACTTTCAAACTTGCTGTTAAAACTTTAACTGCAGATGTAGAAGTTATGATGAAAAAACATAATATTTCAAATGAAGATGTTAATCATTTTATTCCTCATCAAGCAAATTATAGAATAATAAATGCAGTTGGAAAAGCTTTAGGCTTTAATGAAAAACAAACTGTTGTAACTGTAGATAAATATGGTAATACTTCAGCAGCTTCAATTCCAATGGCAATGAATTATGCATATGAGCAAGGAAAAATCAAAGCTGGAGACACCATTTTATTTGATGCGTTTGGTGGTGGTCTTACTTGGGGATCTGCATTATTCCCATTCTCACCTTTGAAATAATAGTTTAATGGGCTTTGCCCTTTAACTATTATAAATTTATTTAATAATCTTCTACTTACTATTTATATTATAAATACTGAACTAATCCCATATAAAATATTGTGCCACAAAATATTGAAATTAAATAATTTTTTAAACTAATATGTAAAACAGCAGTAAAAACAATCGCTGAAAGCTCTTTTATTCCATAAGGAAAAACCGAAAACTCTATATCTTTCAAAGTATAAAAAATCAAAATTGTCATAATTACAGGAGGAAAAAATTTCTCTATAAATTGTAAAGATTTAGGTAAATCTTTTTTTGTAAAAAATAGAAAAGGAAAAACTCTTGTAAAAAGATTTACTAAAGACATTATTGCAATAGCAATATAAAGCTCATAATTACTCATCAAGCTTCTTTTTAAAAAAGAATAATAGTATAAGAGATAAAACAATTGATACTACTAGCATCTTATCACTTGGAATAAAAACTAGGGCAAAAAGTGAAGCAAGAGAGCCTATTAAAAAAGGAACAATATTCTTTAAGTTTTTATATTGTTCTATGCAAAGAACTACAAAAAGTGCTGTTAATGAAAACTCCAAACCTGCTGTATTAAATTTTATATTAGAACCAATTATTGCCCCTAATGTTGAACCTATAAACCAATAAGATTGATTAAAAGCTGTTAGAAAAAAATAATACCATCTTTTTTTTAATTGTTCATTATCATTTATTGTTGTTAAAAGCGCATAGGTTTCGTCTGTTAAACCAAAAATCAAATATGATTTTAATTTACCAGTATTTTTAAATCTTTTTAGTAAAGACAGTCCATAAAAAGATTGCCGTAAATTAACAAACCAAGAAGCGATGGCAATATCAATAAATCCTGCTTTCACATTAAAAAAGTTTATAGCAACAAATTGCAAAGCACCTGCATAAATGAATAAAGACATAATAGGAGCTAAATACCAATCATATTCAAAAGAGACCAATAATAAGCCAAAGGCAAAACCCAAAACTCCATATCCCATCATAACAGGAATAGATATTTTAAAAGCAGCCTTTATTTCACGTTCATATTTCAAGTTTTTATTTCTTTAAATTAATATTTTTATTTCTAATGTAATAAGTCTTTATTATTTGGATTGTTTTTAAAAACATTTAAAGATTTCTCTTTTGTATCTTTTGTAAATTTATCAACAGTAGCAACTGAATTTACGAACAAAATAGATTCTTCAACTACAATTTGAAAAATAGCAAAAAAAGGAATCTTTACAGTTGAGCCAAAGTTTTCACTTCCAAAACCAGCTTCAAAATATAAATTATTTTCATCAAGTTTTACTGTAGAATATGTATAATTCGATAAAATAAAAAGTGAAAATTTTGAAAGTTGTTCTAATGTTGCACTTGGTAATTCAGGCTCAAATTTAATTGCATCTATATTTGCAGTAATGGCAAACTCTTGATCTTGTTTTAATAAAAAATTTAAAGTATCTTTAATTTGAGAACTTACTAAATTCTTATATTCTTCATTTTCTATAATATTATTAATCATTTTTAATCCTAAGTTCAATGTAAGTTTTGTATTATAACTAATGCAACAAATATTTTTACTTATTTTTCTGTCCATAACTCTACTTTATTCCAAAAGTATTACCTTAGATAATGAGGATTTAAGAAGAATAAAAAGTTCTTCACAAGAAAAAGCAATTACAATTAGATTAATTAAATACTTAGAATTAAAAAAGAAAGTAAAAGATTTTAGACTTATAAAAAAACTATCTCATATAAACTCCTTTTATAATAGAATACTTCCGATAAATGATGCCACAAAATATAATGTTGATG
>JBFHGG010000050.1:0-18990 GCA_041583235.1 Halarcobacter sp. | reverse complement strand
ATCTCTCTTTATCTGATGAAGTATCAAGTTTTAATGATAAGCTTAAAAAAAGTGGTTTTGAAACATTATCTTTATCTTTTTATCCAGTTTTAAATCAAGTAAATCAATATAGAAATAGTATAAATTCCGTAATTTCTTCAAAAGTAAAAACTTTTGGAATTGAAGTATTACAAGAAGGAATATTTTATATTTATTTAGAACCAATTTTAAAAGATGATATCTTAGTTGGTATTTTAGAATTAAAAGAAGAGATTCATAATTTAAAAACAGAGTATTTAAGAGATAATGTGATTTTTCTATTTTCACTTGAAGAAAGAATGTTAAATCAATTATCTATAAAAGCTAGAAATGGTAAATATAGAGAATTAGTAGATACTTTACATGTAGAAGAATTAAAGTATGATGGTCAATTTTCTGCTAGTATTATTAATGCAGGAAAAGATGATTTCAAAAATATGTTAGAAACAGGTTATTCAGTTGATGATACTTATTTTAGAGCTTCTTTAAAAGTATCTGATATAAATGGTAATGTAATTGGAATGATTTTTTTTGGTGAAACAGTAATTGGTAGTGGTGCTTTTGTAAATATTGTTCATAATATGACAAAAACTGTTACTACTGTTGCTTTAGGTTTAGTAATTTCAATATTACTATTTATGTTCTAAAAGGTATTTGATGAGACGTTTAAAAATATTAAAGATTTATTTTATATTTATTCTTTTTTTAGTTTTTCTAATCTTTTCTAATATTGATTTAATTACTTCTTTTTTTATGGCAACTTTAACATTTAATGTTGCTATTTTAACAATATTTGCAATTGGACTTTTGATACTCTATCAAGCTGCAATAAAACTGACGATGCTTTCAGGTACTTTTGGAATCTTGGCATATAAAAAAGGTGAGGCTTTAGAGTTTTATCTTGAAGGAATTACTGGAGTTTTTCCTGCAACTATTGCGCATATGTTTAATAAAAGAGCTAAAAAAGGCGTTTTATATTTTACTGAAAGTGAAGCCAAAGATGTAACAGAATGGTTAGAAGATCAATTTTTTAATCAAAAAGGCTATACAGGATTTTTCGTTGGAACTTCTCTTATGCTTGGTCTTTTTGGAACCTTTACGGGACTTCTTGTAGCTATTGATGAAATGGGTGCAATTATTTTATCATTTGGTGGAGATGATATTGATATTGCAGAAGTAATGACTAGTTTTTCTGGGCCATTAGGTGGTATGTCTATTGGTTTTGCTTCATCTTTATTTGGTGTTGCATCTGCGATTATTTTAAATGTAATGCAATATATTCTTTCGAGAAACCAAGCTGCATTTATGAATGATGTTGAAGATTGGATGAAAGGAAAAATAATAGATTCACAATCTTCTGAAGCAATGGAACAAATACAAGAATCTAAAGGTGTATTTACTTCATTATCAAGTACTACTTCAGAAACTTTTGGTACAAAAGGTGGATTCTTAGATGTCTTTGTTGATACAATGGGAGATTTCACAGATAAACTTGAAAAATCAAATAAAGGTTCTGAAGATATTTATAATTTAATTACAGAGAATTTATCAAATTCAAATAAGAATACAGAAAAAGAATCTGTATTGTTAGAAAATGTTGTAAATAGCCTAAGAGAGTTAAATGTTAATCAGTTTTCAAATGCTTCAATGATGGAAGAATCTTTACAAGAGATATCAAATGTTATTTTAGCAGAACATAGAACTGTTAAAAAGAGTTTGGCCCTTCAAGAAGAAAACAATAAATTACTTATAGAATTAGTTAATTCTTTAAATGATAGAATGAATAAGATAGAAAGTAAATAGGTTTTTAACATATGTCAAAAAGATGTCAAGATGAATTTAACCCATGGCCATCATTTGTTGATATTTTTTCATCTGTTATTTTAGTAATGCTTCTATTTTTATTAGTTGTTTTAGTAAATTTAGGATACTACGCACAATTTAAATATAAAGTTTCATATACGGGCTCAATAGCAACTGATGAATTAATTTTAAATGATAATCCAAAAGAGATTAAAATTCAAGAAGAAATTGTTAAAAAAAGTGAATCAAGTATTGAAGCAATTACTCAAAAACAACCAACACCTACAGTTTCTGTACAAAAAATGCAAAATGAAATAATTAGATTGAAAAAGATTATTGAAGAAAGAGTGGTAAAAGCAAAAGAGAAAAAAGAGGCTCAAATAGAATCAGGTGGAATTGATGTTAAAGACAGAAAAGATGATGATAATAAATCAAAACAAGTAATTATTTCTGCAGACGATTATTTTATAATTTCATTTAAAGGTAATGAGATATTTATTGATAATGAAATTACAAAAAAATTAAAAGTATTTATAACTAATATAAAAAACAAATATAAAAATCATAAAGTAATGATTACAGCAGCTGACCCAAAAAGCCAAGCTAGTGCAACAATTGCGAAACAAATTTCATTAGCTAGAACAATTGGGGTTAGAAACTTAATAAGAAAACTTGATTATGAAAAGAAAGATGTTAGAGTTGATTTATTGGCAAGTACTAAAGTAAAAGAGCAAGTAAATGAACAAAATGGTTATTTAGTGATTAGGGTGAAAAAATAGTGAATAATAATTTATTTAAATATTTATTAATGGTGACTTGTATAACGGCATCAATTTATGCTTTAGATGACGAAAATAAAGATTTAAATTTAATTGCACCAACAAAACTAAATAAAATAGAAGGAAAAAAAGAAGCCTTAGAGGGTATTAATAAAAAAGAAATAATTGGAGATTACTCTTCAGTAAAAATATCTAAGGCTAATATAGAAAAAAGTACTATTGATGTTTCTAATTATGAAAAAGTTAAATTAATAGATGTGGTACTAGAGACTTTATCTCATGCAGATTTATTAAAATCCGCAAGAGAAAAAGTAATTCAATATGAATTAAAACTAAAAAATGCAATTGCAGATTATTATCCAACTATTAATGCAGAGTATAATCATGGAAAAACAAGATCAACTCCAGGAGATGATGATGCTAAAAGATTTAAATATTTCAAAGATGAAAATTATTCAATAGTTTTAAATCAAAATTTATATTCTGGTGGAGCTACTTATAATAATATAAAAAGTGTTGAAAAAAAGTTAGAAGTTGCTAAAAATCAATATCAAACGACACTTGATAGTGAAATTAAAAAAGCTATCAAAGCTTATTTTGGAGTAGTATTTGCAAATCGTTCTGTAATGGTTAATGAACGAAATATGAAAAAATTGAAAAAAATCTTAGAAATTGTTACTATTAAATATGATAATGGGGCAGCTTCAATTGGCGATTTAACTTCAATAAAAGCAAATGTAGCAAATACTATGACTAAATTAGTAAAAGTTAATTCAAAATTTGTTGAAGCATTAAGATATTATGAATATATTGTTGGAGTAAATTTTGAAAAAACTTTACCTTATGAGAAGAATTTTGATGTTGATATAAGTAGTTTTGATGAGCTATATAAAAGAGCTTTAGAAAAAAATAAAGATTTAATAAATTATTATAAGTCTATTGAGGATGAAAAATTTATTCAAAAAAAATCTAAAGCTGCATTTAGACCAAAGGTTGATTTAGAATTATCTTATACAAAAACTACAGATGAAGAAGATATGGAAGAAGATGAAAGTGCTTTAAATGCAGAAATCACACTTTCATATAATATATTTAACGGTGGTAAAGATAAGAATAAAGTACTTGAATCAAATAGTAAAATACGTGATTTATATTATAAGTTATCAGAAGAAAAGAAAAAATTAAAATGGAATTTATCTAAGATTTATACCTCTTTAATATCAGTTTCTCAAGCTCTTGAAAGTACGATTACTGAAGTAAAAGCATCAAGAAAAATGGTTAGTTCTTATTGGGATGCTTTTAAACTTGGAGAACAAGATTTAAATACTTTATTACAAGGCCAAAGACAATTAAATACAGCAGAAACAGAACTTGTAAATTATGAAAAAAGTAATATCACAGACTTCTTTAATACTTTAGAATTAACAGGAGATTTATCTTCATTTTTTGATGTAGATCCTGATAATGTTAAGTTTATTGACTTCTCAAATAGTGATTATAAAAAATCTATTTATCCTAAAGATGGGGACTCTTTAGATTTAAATTTAAAAACTGGTAAAGAAGAAAAAAAAGAAAAAATAAAAAAAGATTTATTAGAAGAAAGTGAAGTAGAAAATAAAATAAAAGATATACCTTTACCAAAAGTTTCAATAAATGAAAATATTAATAAATTTTTAAAAGAATTTTTATCTTTTGATGATGAAAGTTATATGATTGAAATATCTAGTTTTGGAAATATTTATGATTCATTTAGTTTTATAAAGGAAAATAATTTTGATACAAACTCTTTTTCTTATGATGTTGTAAATTTATATAATATTGAGACAAAAATTGCTCATAACAATTTTAAAACAATTTTAGAAGCAGAAGAGTATTTAAAAGCTTTAGAAGCAAAAAATTTAGATAAAAATTACAGTATCAAAAAAGTAAAAGATATTAAACTCTTTTATAATAAATATATAGATGGTTTAAAAGTTGAAGTTAAAAAACAAAAACCAAAAATAAAAATTGTAGAAAAAATAAGACAAGCTATCAAAAAAGAAGAATTTAAAACAAATATTGAATTTAAAAACAAATTTTTAAATGCTGATGATAACAACTATACAATTAATATTTCATCTTTTACAAATCTAGATAGTATTGAAAAATTTGTCTTAAAAAATGAAATTTATGATGAATCATTTTTCTTTAGATATGGAGATAATGGTCAACTTATAAAGTTAGTTTTTGGAATTTATGAAAACTATAATACCTTAGAAGGTAAGTTAAAAGATTTTAATGCAAAGAATGAAAATATTTTTCCTATAGTTGAAAAAATATCATTTGTAAAAAATCAGTTTAATAATAACTTAGATTTTAATCTTCAAAAAGAAGAAGAAATTGAATATGAATATATAAATTTATCAAAAAAAGAAGCTGAAAAAATCAAGAGTGAGAAAAAAAATTTAGATTCAAAAAAAGTTAAAGAATTAGATTTAAAATCAAATAAAAATTTTGAAAAAGAGTTCCTTTTAGCTCCTAAAAATTATTACTCTTTATTTTTGGCATCATTTAATACAGTGAAAGAAGCAGAAATATTTATTTCTAATAATAAATTAGAAGACAATTCATTAATTATATTATCTAATAATAAAAAATTGATAGTAATGAATGGCATTTTTAAAACACATGAAGAAGCGATACTTGCTGTTTCAAATTTAGATAATAGTATAAAAAGAAATAATCCTTTCATACAAAAAATATTTAGAACTCAAGAATCATATATAAAAAACAATTTAAAAATAGATAATTTAGATGAAATAAAAATTAAAGAAGATAGACTTGCAAAACTTGCAGATGAAAAAAAACAAGAAGAGTTAAGATTAGCAAAACTTGCTGAAGAAAAGAAAGCAGAAGAGTTAAGATTAGCAAAAATTGCAGAAGAGAAAAAACAAGAAGAATTAAGACTTGCAAAACTTGCTGAAGAGAAAAGATTAACAGAACTAAAAAAACAAGAAGAATTAAGACTTAAAAAGCTTGCAGAAGAGAAAAAACAAGAAGAGTTAAGACTTGCAAAACTTGCAGATGAAAAAAAACAAGAAGAATTAAGACTTGCAAAACTTGAAGAAGAAAAAAAACAAGAAGAGTTAAGACTTTCAAAACTTGAAGAAGAAAAAAGAATAAAAGCTGAAGAATTAGCAAAAGCAAAAAAAGCAGAAGAGTTAAGATTAGTAAAACTTGCTGAAGAGAAAAGATTAACAGAACTAAAAAAACAAGAAGAATTAAGACTTAAAAAGCTTGCAGAAGAGAAAAAACAAGAAGAGTTAAGACTTGCAAAAATTGCTGAAGAAAAAAGAATAAAAGCAAAAAAAGCAGAAGAGAAAAAACAAGAAGAATTAAGACTTGCAAAAATTGCTGAAGAAAAAAGAATAAAAGCAAAGAAAGCAGAAGAGTTAAGATTAGCAAAACTTGCTGAAGAGAAAAAACAAGAAGAGTTAAGATTTGCAAAACTTGAAGAAGAAAAGAAAGCAGAAGAATTAAGACTTGCAAAACTTGAAGAAGAGAAAAAACAAGAAGAGTTAAGACTTGCAAAACTTGAAGAAGAGAAAAGAATAAAAGCAGAAGAATTAGCAAAAGCAAAAATAACTGAAGAGTTAAGATTATCAAAACTTGAAGAAGAGAAAAAACAAGAAGAGTTAAGACTTGCAAAAATTGCTGAAGAAAAAAGAATAAAAGCAAAAAAAGCAGAAGAGAAAAAACAAGAAGAGTTAAGACTTGCAAAATTTGAAGAAGAAAAAAGAATAAAAGCTGAAGAATTAGCAAAAGCAAAAATAACTGAAGAGTTAAGATTAGCAAAACTTGAAGAAGAAAAGAAAGCAGAAGAATTAAGACTTGCAAAACTTGCAGATGAAAAAAAATTAATAGAACTAAAAAAACAGAAAGAATTAAAACTATTAAAACTAGAAGCTGAAAAATTAGCTAAATTAAAAAAACAAAAAGTAGAAAAACAAACATCATATTCTACTAAAGAGATAGAAGAAATAGACTTTGCAAATGGATTAAAAGAGGCACCTAAAAAGGTTGAAATTCCTTATTCAACAAGACTTTCAAATTTTAAAAAGAAATTTTATTCTACTTCTTTAAATAACTATACTTTAAAACTTACTACAATAGATAGTGATAAAGTTAAATGGTATGCACATAGATTTGGATTAGATCCTAATTATGTTGTAATTGTAAAAAAAGGCAATAAAAGTACATTATATTATGGAATTTTTAATAGTATAAATGAGGCTAAAAAGAAAACAGAAACACTTCATCCTTTAATTTATGAATCAAAACCTTTGGTTAAAAAAATTGGAAGTGTTAGATGAAAAGGTTAAACAAATTTACTAATACTAATTCTAGTAACAGTACTATAATGTTAATTCTTTTTTCAATAGTTTTACTAATAACTTCTTTTTTATCTTTTAATAGCTATAAAAAGAAGACTGTAGCTAATGAAAAAAATAGTTATAGATTAAATATAGAATATTTAAATACAAAATTAGATTATATTATTCTAGATTTTGATAAAAAAAATATTCAAAATGAAATAGAAAAAATACTTGATACCAGATTGTTTGATTTAATAAGAATTGAACAAAATAGATTTATTTTTAATAAAAATAGTTTAATTAATACAAAAAGTAATTTTATTGATAAGTCTTGGAAAATTGCAGAGGTTGTTGTTGACGCAAGATATGGATATGTTAAAAAATTAGAGAAATTAGATTTATATGAATTTATATCTAGTTCAAACTACGACAAAACACAGCCTTTAAATATTAGGTTCCAAATTTATAAAAATAATGAGATTAAAAATTTTATAACAAAATTAGATTTTTCAACTATTGAAGTTGAAAAAAAGAGTGACATAGAATATTATTCATGGATTAATTCTTTAGTTAGCATTGATACTTCAAATAAAGTACATAAGATTAAAAAAGATGGTTTGGAAATTGCTTCTATATTTTATAAATTAAATAGTAATAAAGTTAAAAAAGATATTGAGTCTTTTCTTATTAATATAATATTATTTGATTTAATTATTTTTTTACCTATATTGTTTTTTTTAGGATTTTATCATAGGTTTTTATTTAAAAAATATGTAACAAATCCAGTACAATATATAAATAATTATTTAGATGATATCCTTGAAAATAAATTTTCTATTATTGATAAAGGACAATTTGAAGGGACTAAAGAAATTCAAGAACTAACAAATAAAATATCAAAAGTTTCATCAAAAATGGCTTCTTTTCAAAATGAAATAAATGCAAATAAAGACTCTTTAGAAGAAAAAAATTATACTGATACTTTAACTGGTTTACCAAATAAAAATATTTTTGATTTTGATATAAAAAGTATGTTTATTTCATCAATTAATGCTTATATATTTAGTATTAGAATTGATAAACTAGCACAAATAAGTAAAAATCATGACTCAGGATATATCAACAATTTTATAGAGTCATATGCAAATATAATTAAAAATATAATTTTTAAGATTAGTAAAACAAATATAAAATTATATAGATTTTATGGTTCTCAATTTGCACTTATTGCAAAAAATATTAATTTTGAACAATCACAAGAAATGTGTGAAGAGATAATTCGTGAAGTTAGTGATAGAATGCCTTTTATATATGATGTTCCTGATGATTTAATTCATATTGGTGGTACAGCTTTTGATTTATATGGTAGTTTAGATTCTGTTATTGATTCAGTAAATAGTGCTTATGAAAAATCAAAAGAAAAAGGTATAAATTCTTATCATATTATTGGAGAAAAAGATATTGAAAGAAATTATGCATTGATTGATAATAATGTAATTGATGTTATTAATAATGCTAATTTTAAAATTGATTTTGTTTTAGATTCATATCTTTTTGATAGACCAGAATCTTTAGTTATGAGTGAAGTTTCTCCACAATTATATGATAAAGATGGAAATAAATTATCAATTGGCTCTTTTATTTCTGTTGCTCAAAAGTTAAAAATAGCAGATAAATTTGATAAAGAAGTAATAGAAAAAACAATTAATTTTATTAATGAAAATAAAATATCACATGAAATAGCAATAAATCTATCTATAAGTTCGATTGAAAATAAAGAGTTTATAAAATGGTTAGAAAATTTATTAATTGAAAATAGTAAAATAATTAAGAATATAGTATTTAGTATAACTTCATACAGTGCTTATTTACATAAGGATTCTTTTATGGAGTTTGTTACAAAAATTCATAAGATCGGTGCAAAAGTTCTGCTTAAACGATATAAAACTGATGAATACCCTTTTAATCAATTAGAAGATTTAAATTTAGATTATATTAGAATAAACAAAGACTATACAAACAATTTTGCGAATGATATTGTTAAAAAGCACAAAGTTAAAAATATATTGATTTTTGGTGAGTTAAATAATATTAATATTATTACAGATAGTGTAAAACTAGAATCAGATTATGACTTATTAGAAAGACTTGGCACATATGCTACAAGTAGATAGGAATCAAATGCATAAATTTATATATTTATTTTTTATAATGTTTTTTACATCATGTTCTTCAATTAACTTTAATAATGAACTTACAGATGATTCTATAAGTGAAAATGAGAGTAAAAAAGAAGAAAAATTTTCAAAAAAAGAGTATGAAGGTATTTCAAAAGATGCTATTTTTGAAGCAGCAAAAAAAGTTTTTTTATTAGCAGACAAAAATCAATTTCGAATTGATTCTTATAGAGATCATCTTTATGTTTCTAAAACAAAATTATCACATTTCTTTTTATATCCTGTAACACATGAAGATAGATGGGATTTAATTATTGAAGAAAAAGATAATGTATCAATTGCCAAATTATCTTTAATTAGAATTACTGATTTTGATGAAGAAAAAGTTGAATACTTAAGTAAATATAATCATGATTTGTTTTGGAGTAGAATTGATTACTTATTAGGTATAAGTAAGGAATGGATTTCTTGTGATTCAATTACAAACATTAGAGGTACACTATGTGATAGTCTTGATATGTATAGTAAAAGAAATCCGACAAAAGATGATTTAGTAAAAGAAATATTAATTGAAAATAGAAAAGTAAGTAAAGAATTAAATGAAATAAATGATGATATTTTAAATGATGATATTGATTTTGTATTAGATGAAGAAGAAAATGATATTCTAAAGAAAGAAGAGTCTTATGATACACAAGAGAATGAAGATAAAACATTAGATGAAGCATTAGACAAAGAGATTGATGAACTTGATAAAAAAGTAAATTCAAATATTGATAAAACTTTAGGTAAAATAGAAAATGATATAGAAGAAGAGCAATTAATTAAAGAAGATAAATAGGATTTAACATGAAAAGAATCATAGGCCTACTTTTTTTTATTATTCTTAATATTCTAAATATAAATGCTTTAAGTTTAGAAGAGGCTTATTTAAATCTAAAAAATAAGAATTATAATAAAGCTATAGAACAATTTACAATATTAGCTTTAGATGATAATGTTAATGCTCAATATAATTTAGGTCTAATGAATTATAAAGGCTTAGGAACTGATATAAATAAAGAACTTGCCTTATTTTGGTATGAACAAGCTGCAAACAATGGAAATATGCAAGCTCAAAATAATCTAGCTTATATGTATTATTTGGGTGATAGTGTAAAAAAAGATTTGAAAAAAGCTAAATACTTATATGAAGAATCTGCAAAACAAGGCTATGCCTTAGCTCAATTAAACATAGCTATGATTTATGAAAAAAGTACAAATAAAGATAATCTAAAAAAATCATTTAATTGGTACTTAAAGGCATCTCTTCAAGGTGTAATTATGGCTCAAAATAATTTAGCTTCAATGTATTATTTTGGAAAAGGTGTAAAAAAAGATTTGAAAGAAGCACTTTATTGGTATACAAAATCTGCAAATGCCAATAATGAACTTGCTCAATATAATTTAGCCTTAATGTATTTATCTGGTGATGGAGTTAAAATAGATTATATAAAAGCTATATCCTTACTAGAAAAATCAGCAAAAGCTGGATATACAATTGCTCAAATAAAACTTGCAGATATTTATAGAGAAGGAAATATTACAAATATTAATTATAAAAAAGCTTTTGAATTATATTTAGAAGCTTCTAAAGAGAAGAATACAAAAGCTATGTATTATATAGGATTTTTTTATTTTAATGGTTTAGGTGTAGTAAGAAGTGAATCAAAAGCAATAGAATGGATGAAAAAGGCAGAACTTTTAGGTCATAGGCGTTCTTCAAATTTTTTAGAGTTAAATAATTTAAAATAACCTAGTTTTTAAGATAAAATCAAACAACTTTTTTATATACTCTTACTCTTTATTTGACCCCGTCGTCTAGTGGCCAAGGACGTCAGGATTTCCTCCTGAAAACGTGTGTTCGAATCGCACTGGGGTCGCCAATCTAGATTAACTTAATATATTTTTTGTTATAATGATTATCAATTAGTTATTATTTAGTATCCCTTACCATTAATAAGTAGTAAATTCCATTATTAAGTATAAAATATGTATTTCATTAAAAGTGAAAAGAATTTAATAAATGTTATTAAGTTTGGAATTATTATTCCAATTCTTTTTTTCTCTTTCCTTCTTTCTTATTTATTAGTAGAACAAAAAAATGCTCAATTAAAAAAAGAAGTATCTAAATTAAAAGAAGATTTTATTAAAGATAAAAAAAGAGTTGTAAAAAATGAAGTACAAAGAGTAATTCAAGATATTAAATATGAAACTGAAATATCTAATCAATTATTAAAAAACTTTTTAAAAGATAAAGTTTATGAAGCCTATCAAATAGCTACAAATATATATAACGAAGAATCAAAAAAAGTAGTTAATAATCAAGTATCAAAAAATAAAATTACAAATAGTATAAAAAATGCATTAAGTGGCATGATTTATGATGAAGGGAAAGGTTATATCTTTATGGATGATATTAATGGTGTTAAACTATTACAGCCATTAAATAAAAGTCTTGAGGGCAAAAACTTTTTAGATTATAAAGATGCTAAAGGTTATTCTTTTACAAAAAAAATTGTTAAAACAATTGCAGATAAATCTGAGGCATTTGACACTTATTATTGGTATAAACATAAGGAAGATAAAACAGCATATCAAAAACTTAGTTTTTATAAATATTTTGAACCTTTAAATGTTATTATTGGTACAGGTAAATATATTGATGAATATAAAGATAATATTCAAAAAAGAATGTTAGCAAGAATTAATAAAATACGTTTTGATACCACTGGTTATGTTTTTATATTTAATACAAAAGGTACTTATTTATCCCATTATAAAGAGGAGAATTTAGGTAAAAATGCTTTAGAAATAAAAGATTCTAATGGTAAATATTTTATTAAAGATTTTATAAATTTAGTAAAAGAAAAAAACAGTGCTTTTTCTTCTTATAACTCTACTCTTGCACCTAATGAAAACATTATTAATTCTAAAAAAATATCTTATATAGAATATTATGAAGAATGGGATTGGATTATAGGTTCAGGATTTTATTTAGATGAATTAGAAATTGCAATTAAAGAAAAAGTTCTTAATTTAAAAATGGAACATGAATTAATAGTGAACAAAATTTTTGTCATCAGTTTTATTGTAATATTATTATTATCTTTTATTTCTGTTTATATCTCGCAATTAGTTTCTAATATATTTTTAAAATATAAAAAAGATATATTAAAAGAACAAATAAAATACAAAAAATTTCTAGAGAATTCATCTGATGCAATTTTCATTGTTGATTTAGATGGATTTATATTTGAATATAGTAAGCAGTTTAAAAATATTTTGGGTTTCAATGAAAAAGAACTTTCTAAACTTCATGTATCTGATTTTGAAGTAATGTATGATAAAAAAAGAATAATCAAAATTATAGAAAATATAGAAGAAAAACCTCTACAATTTGAAACAAAATATAAGAAAAAAGATGGAACAATATTTGAAGTATCTCTAAATATTGTGAAAGTTAGAATAGATGAAAAAAGTTATTTTTATACATCTTTCAGAGATATAACGCAATCAAAAGAATTACAAAAAAGAATTATTGAACAAAAAGTAGAGTTTCAAACAATTTTTGATTATTCTCAAGATGGAATTGCCATTGTTGATTTTGATTTAAAGTTTTTAAAAACAAATAAAGCTTTTAGAAAAATCACAGGATATACAATAGAAGAGTTGACAAATACTACTTGTCATGAATTAACTAGTGCTGAAGATAGAGAAAAAAATTTAATTGCAGTTGAAGAAACAATTATAACTGGACATGCTTTAAATATTGAAAAAAGTTGTTTTGTAAAAAATAGAAGAATTGATGTAAATATGAGTATATCTTTACTCCCTGATAAAAAAAGACTTTTAATATCATTAAAAGATATTAGTACATTAAAAATAATTGAAGAACAAACAAAATTAGCTTCTATGGGAGAAATGATTGGTAATATTGCACATCAATGGAGACAGCCTTTAAGTATTATTACAACAAGTATTAGTGGTTTAAAATTAAAAGCTGAATATTTTGAAGTTAATAAAGATGATATTTATAATTGTGCAGATGATATTACAAAGCAAGCTAACTATTTATCCAATACAATTGATAATTTCCGTAATTTTTTAAAAGTTGAAAAACGTTATTTAGAAGTGAATTTATGTGAGATTATAAATAATTCAATATCTTTGTTAGAATCATCACTTAATAATAATTATATAAATATAATACTTGATTTAGAAGATGATTTAGAAATCTTTTGTAATAAAAATGAAATCTCTGAAGCTATTATTAATATAATAAATAATAGTAAAGATGCCTTAGTAAATAATATTAAAGTTGAAAAAGATAGATTAATTTTTATAAGTACAAAAAAAATTAATAAAGAGAGTATAAAATTACTTATTTATGATAGTGGTATGGGAATTGATGAAAATATTATTGAAAAGATTTTTATTCCTTATTTTACTACTAAGCATCAATCACAAGGAACAGGTCTTGGACTTTCCATGGTTGATAAAATTATTAGACAAAGATATAATAATATTTTAAATGTATATAATAAAAGATTTAAGTATGATGAAAAAGATTATTGTGGTGCATGTTTTGAAATAATATTTTCAAAAAAACTTTAATATCTCTAAACTTTAAAAGGTTAGTAAATGAAATTTTTTATATTTTTTATATTTTTTTTAAATTTTATTGAAGCAAAAGAAAAACAACTAAATATATTAGTCTTTCAAAGTTATCAATACACACTTCCTTGGTCAAAACAATTTATAGAGGGTTTAGAAGAGTTTAAAAAGCACTCAGATAGAAAACTAGAATTTTATATTGAAACTGTTGATCACTTAAGATTAAAAGAATCATTACATAGTTCCGATTGGAAAATATATTTAGAAAAGAAATATAAAAATGTTAATTTTGATGGTATATTAATAGAAACAATATTTGCTTCTAAAGTATTTAACAAATTTACAAATGAACTTTATCCTACAACTCCTAAAATTCATTTATCAAATTTAGATACAAAAAATCAAAGTTATACAATTTCAATACCTGACTACAAATCAAATATTGTTAGAAAATCAATAGAATTAATAAAAAAACAAAATAAAAATCTTGAAAATGTTTATGTTATAGATTCATATATTAGTGGAAAAGCTATTGAAAATGAACTTTTGAAAGAGTTAGATAATGAGTCTTTTAAAACAGTTGTTATTAAAGATTTTACTATGGATGAATTAAAAAATAAATTATCAAAACTATCCAAAAATAGCATTGTTTTTTATATTTTAAACTTTCGTGATTCTTCAGCGAAAGATTTTGTAAAAGAGATTGCGCAAGTATCAAATGCACCTATATATAGTTTTTGGAGTACTTTTATAAATACAGGTTCTCTTGGTGGTTACATGATAGATGGAAAAACAACAGCTATTAAAAGTTTAGAGAGTTTATTGCATTATATAGAAAAAGGAAGTTTCTTATATGATATAAAAACTTATAAACTTTTTTTAGATTATAGAGTATTAAAAAAATATAATATGGAAAAGAATGATTATCCAAGTGATTCTATTTTTGTTAATAAACCTATTCCTATTTGGAAAATTTATCCATATGAAACATTATTTGCAATAAGTACTATTGTTCTTTTAAGTTTATTATTAGTCTTAACTTTTATTTTAAAAGTGAGAAATGAAAGAATTGCAAAAATGGAAGAAAGTATTTTTCAGCAATCAAAACAAGCTACTATGGGAGATATGATAAGTGTAATTGCTCATCAATGGAGACAACCGTTAAATAATATTGCATTAATTGTTCAATCATTTTTTTTAAAGTATCAAAGTAAAAAGATTAATGATGCAATGATGGATACATTTAATACAGATATTTTAAAACAAATTAATTATATGTCAAATACTATAGATGATTTTAAAGATTTTTATAAACCCAATAAAATAAAATCTACTTTTGATATTAAAGAAGAATTATTTAAAACTATTGAATTAATAGAGAATTCATATATAACTGCAGGTATAAAAATAGAAAAAGATGAAGTAGAAAGTTTTAATATGATTGGATATGCTAATGAACTATCTCATAGTTTTTTAATAATATTACAAAATGCTAATGAAGCTCTTCTTGATTCAGAGAAAAAAGATAAAATAATTAAAATAAGCTCAAATAAAAATAAAAGTATTTATAAATTAAGCATTGAAAATAATGGTAATAAAATTCCCTCTGATATAATAAAAAAGATTTTTGAACCTTATTTTTCTACAAAGAATGAAAAAAATGGAACAGGCATAGGTTTATATATGGCAAAAACAATTATTGAAAAACATTTTAATGCTTCAATAGAAGTATTTAATACTGATAATGGTGTAAAATTTGAATTAAGGTTTTATTATGATTGAAAAAGTAAAAAAGTTATCAAAATACTCTAAAAACATTAAAGTACTTTATGTAGAAGATGATGCAACTGCAAGAAAGCATACAAGAGAGTTATTATCAACAATTTTTGATAATATTATAATTGCAGTTGATGGAGAAGAGGGATTAGAAAAATTTAAAGATAATAAAATTGATTTAATTATTACTGATATTATGATGCCAAAATTAAATGGTATTGAAATGATAGAAAAGATTAATAATCTAAATGTAAAATGTCATACAATAATTCTTTCTCAACATAATGAATCAGATATTTTATTGAAAAGTATAAAATTAAATGTAGATGGATATATATTAAAACCTGTAGATTTCATAAATATGCTTGATGTGCTTGAAAAAATTATTGACAAAGTAAGATTAGAACATGAATTTATAAGTCATGAATTTTATCTTGACCAATATTTAAAAATTATTGATAAAAGTAATATTATTTCTAAGACAGATAAAAGTGGAATTATCACATATGTAAGTGATAGCTTTTGCAAAGTTAGTGGTTATAAAAAAGAAGAACTTTTAGGAAAAAATCATAATATAACAAGACATGAGGATAACCCAAAAGAACTTTTTCAAGAAATATGGAATACGATTAAATTTAAAAAAGAGTCATGGGAAGGTGTACTTAAAAATAAAACAAAAGATGGTGCAGCTTATTATGTTAGAACAATTATTACTCCAATTAGGAATATTAAAAATGAGGTTGTTGAGTATATAGCAGTTAGAAATAATTTAAGTGGCATAATTGATGACAAAAAACATTTATTTGAGCAAATTGAGAATAATAAACTTTCAATATTAATTTTATTACAAATTGATGAATTCGATTTATTAGAAAAGTTTTATAATATTGTAACAATAGATCAAATAGAAAAAAACTTTGCATATAATCTTG
Organism: Halarcobacter sp.; assembly: GCA_041583235.1. GTDB lineage: Bacteria > Campylobacterota > Campylobacteria > Campylobacterales > Arcobacteraceae > Halarcobacter. Next base: position 2,494 of record JBFHGG010000050.1, on the reverse strand, counting down.
TCTCATATCTTCCAAATGAATATAGTTTTGAAAATGTATATTCCTTAGGTAATGGAAAGTTTGCACTCTTAACTGCCTTTAATAGTTTTGAAAAAGAAAAATTAAATATAAATGAATATCTAAATATATTTTCATTAAATGTAAAAAAAACAACTCTGAAATTTGATGACATGGAGTTTGATCTAAATATTACACTTAGTTATGCAACTGGGAAATATATGCTTTATGAAGATTGTCAGACAGGATTATTAAATGCATTAAAAGAAAAAACAACTTTAAGTTTTTCTAATGATTCTTCAATTAGATCTTCAAAAGAAGCAAAGCAAAATTTAAAAATGATTAAAACTGTAAAAATTGCTTTAGATAATTGTAAGATAATATCCTACTTTCAACCCATAATTAATAATAAAACAAAAAAAATAGAAAAGTATGAATCCTTAGTAAGACTTATTGATGAAGAAGGCACTATATTATCACCTTTTCAATTTTTAAATATATCAAAAAAAGGAAATTATTATAATAAAATAACCCAAAGAGTTTTAGTAAATTCTTTTAAGATTTTACACTCTATAAATACTAAGTTATCAATTAATATTTCAGCAATTGATATTGAAAAAGATGAAACAAGAGCACTAATTTTTGAATTATTAGAATTACATCCTGATGATAATAATAGAATTGTATTTGAACTATTAGAAGATGAAAATATAAAAGATTTTAAACTTATAAAAAAGTTTATTAAAAAAGTAAAAAGTAAAGGTGTTCAAATAGCCATTGATGATTTTGGCACAGGCTATTCTAATTTCGAACGTATACTTGAATTTGAGCCTGATATTATTAAAATTGATGGTTCTTTAATTAAGAATATTGTTTCAGATTTATTTAGTAGAAACATAGTTGAAACAATTGTTGTTTTTGCTAAAAAACAAAATATTAAAACGATTGCAGAATTTGTTGAAAATGAAGCTATTTTTAATATTTTAGATGAAATAGGAGTTGATTATTCTCAGGGCTACTATTTTGGTAAACCTGAAACATTGAAAAATATTAATTATAATTAAGATAAAGTAATTAAAAGGTTAAAAATGAAAGAAGAAAATTTATATCCTATTTTTCCAAAAGAGTGTAAATCGTTATTATCAAAATTCTTATCAAAAGAAATTTATAAAACATTAAAAGATTTAAAAACTTCTAAAGGCTTTACTTTACAAAAAGCTATTGCTTCAGGTTTAAAAAACTTTGATAGTGGTATTGGAGTTTATGCAGGAGATTTAGAATCTTATAAAACATTTGCTTCTTTATTTGATCCAATTATAAAAGAGTATCATCATTTTAATAAAGATGAAAAACATATAAGTAATTTAAATCCTAATGAATTAAAGGCAAATAATCCAGATATTGAAGGTAAATATATTCTTTCAACTAGAATTAGAGTAGGTAGAAATTTTGCCAAATTCCCTTTAGGACCAATTATCTCTAAAAAACAAAGAGAAGAAATAGAAAAAGAAGCTTCAAATACTTTAAGTGCATTGGAAGGCAATTTAAAAGGAAAATATTATGCTCTTGAAGGTATGAGTGAAGAGATTTGTAAGCAGTTAATAAAAGATCATTTTTTATTTAAAGCTGGAGATAGATTTTTAGAAGCAGCCGGATTAAATAGGGACTGGCCAAGTGGAAGAGGAATTTATCATAATGATGAAAAAACATTTTTAGTTTGGATAAATGAAGAAGATCAATTACGAATTATTTCTATGCAAGAAGGTGGAAATATTAAAGAAGTTTTTGCAAGACTTACAGATGCTATTTCTAAAATAGAAGAAAAAATAGAATTTTTATATGATGAACATTTAGGATATATTACATCTTGCCCTACAAACTTAGGAACGGCAATGCGTGCAAGTGTTCACATAAAACTACCTAATCTTGGTAAAAATATGCAAAAATTTGAAGAAATTACAAGTAAATATTATCTCCAAATACGAGGATTAAATGGTGAGCACTCAAAAAGTGAAGATGGAATTTATGATATTAGTAATAAAAGAAGATTAGGTGTTACAGAAGTTCAATGTGTGCAAGATATGTATGATGGGGTTGTTAAACTTATAGAAGAAGAACAAAAGTTAGAAAATCTTTCTAAATAAATCTTATAAATTATTCTTTTAGCAATATCTGGATTGTTTTACTTTTTCTCTTTTGTTATACTTCTTTAAAAATTTAAAGAACCCCAAGGAGCAAAGATAAAATGAGCTATATAACAAATAAGACATTAGAAGAAGCAGATAAAGAGATATTCGATTTAGTAGAAAAAGAGTGTGAAAGACAAACAGATCACCTAGAAATGATTGCAAGTGAAAACTTCACATCTCCAGCAGTAATGCAAACTATGGGTTCAGTGTTTACAAATAAATATGCTGAAGGATATCCATATAAAAGATATTATGGTGGTTGTGAATTTGCTGATCAAGCAGAACAATTAGCTATTGATAGAGCTTGT
>JBFHGG010000049.1:0-19477 GCA_041583235.1 Halarcobacter sp. | reverse complement strand
TTAACATTTTTAATCGACAAGCTCTTGTTTGATTTTTTCTTGATTTAATTTCTTACAAGCTGATTTATATAATTCTTCAATTCTTTTTTCATCATCATGAATTAGTTCTTTAATTTCAGAAATATTTTTACCTGCTTCTTTTGCAAAATAAACTTTATACTCTTTTTTTGTAAATTTCCTTTTTAATACCTCAATTAATTCATCTTCTTCTTTAAGTGTTCCTACAAGTTTATCAATAGTTGATAGTAGTGATTTTTCTATATTCATTTTTTCTTTTCCTTTATCCAGTTATTTAATTTTTCTATATCATCATATGCGGTTAAGTCTAACATTATAGGAGTTATTGACACATAGTTTGCTTTTATTGCTTCAAAATCACAATCTTTATCTTTACTTTCTTGCCAAATTAAAGGATGTAAGCCAATCCAATAAAACTCTTCTCCTCTTGGATTCAAATGTCTATGAGTATCATTTCCATACTCTCTATATCCAGCTTTTGTGATTTTTATTCCTTTACAATCTTTGATTTGTATTGGAGGAATATTTATATTTAGAAATCTTCTTCTGGGAAGGGGAAAATTACCATCTAAGATCTGTTTTGTAATTTTAGCTATAGTCTGTTTTGCCAAAGCAAAATTCCAGCCATCTTTTATATCTTGGCATTTATTTTTACATACTTGAGAAATAGCAATTGCAGGAATTCCTTGCAATACGGCTTCCATGGCACCTGCTGCTGTTCCACTATAAGTGATATCTTCTCCCATATTAGCACCAATATTAATTCCACTAATTACTAAATCAGGTTTATAACCTTCTTTAAAAAGATTATTTAGAGAAATAAAGACACAATCAGTTGGTGTTCCATCATCAATTTTATAATAATCATCATCAACATTTACTAATCTTAATGGTCTATCAAGTGTTAAAGAGTGTCCACAAGCTGATTTATTATTTGCAGGAGCTACAACAATAATTTTTGCTAAAGGAGATAGGGCTTCAACCAAAGCTTGCAATCCTATGGCATCAAAGCCATCATCATTTGTTAATAATATTTGTTTCATTCTACTATATATGCTCCCTCAACTTGACCTATAAGATTTTGAATAGTTGAAGATACTTTAAATCCTGTTTCTAATTCTATATCTGCAAGCTTTGATTTAATTAAAAGTTTTAATTCTCTTTTCCCTTGATTATGTGCAATAATCTCAAAAAGTTTATAAATAATTGCATCTTGGTTTGAAAAAGGAACTGCAACTGTCATTGGTGGTTCTTCAACAACTTTTTGTTTTGTTTTTATTTTTTCTTTTTTTGCATCTTTTAGACTTTCAATTTTAAGAATATTCATTCTTGTGAAGTTTTCATCTTTTGAAATTTTTACTTTAAATGCTATGGGTTCAGAATCACTTGGGTTTTTTAAATCTATACCAAAATCTTCTTCTAGTTCTTTTATTCTATTCTCAAAAAGCATAAGTTCAATATTTCCATGTAAATCCATAATTGAAGCAATACCAAATTTATTTCCTTTTTTAGAAATCTTTTCTACTATATTTTCAATTTTACCTACAAAAAGTGCTTGCGAACCATCTGCTATTTCATCTACTTCTGATGATAAGGTATATTTAATTTGATCTAATTGTTCTCTATATTCATCCAAAGGATGTCCTGATACATAGAACCCCAGTGAAGCCTTTTCAAACTCTAGAATCTCTTTTGAAGTATACTCTTCCATATGTTCAAGTTCAACTTCAGATCTTGTCATCTCTTCAGAGTCTCCAAATAAAGAACCAGTTGCTTGTTTCCTCATTTTCATGGCATCACTAACAGCTTCACCAATTTTTTCTATTTGTTCTAATAAAGATTTTCTTGAATATCCAAAACTGTCAAAACCACCAGATTTTGTAAGAGATTCTATTACTCTTTTATTTACTTTACTACCATCAATTCTTGAAATAAAATCAGATAAATCTTTAAAATCTCCACCTTCATTTCTAGCTTCTAAAATGGATTTAATTGCAACATCACCTGCACCTTTAATAGCACCCATTCCAAACATAACAACTTCTTCTCCATCAAGTTTAGTTGCTGAGAATACTAAGTCAGATTTATTTATATCAGGTGGAAATAAATCAAGTCCTAATCTTTTTACTTCATCTACATATTTAACAACCTTATCAGTATTATCTTTTTCAAGTGTTAATAATGCTGCCATAAATTCTGAAGGATAATATTTTTTTAAGTATGAAGTATAAAAAGTTACTAGAGCATATGCTGCTGAGTGAGATTTATTAAATCCATAACCAGCAAATTTTACAATAAGATCAAAAAGTTCTTCACAATGACTTCTAACATAACCTTTTTTAACTCCACCATCTGCAAATTCACCTTTTAATCTGTCCATCTCTTCAACAATTTTTTTACCCATTGCTCGTCTTACAAGGTCCGCACCTCCAAGTGAAAATCCTCCAATTGTTTGAACAATTTGCATAACTTGCTCTTGATAAACAATAACCCCATAAGTAGGTTCCAAAATTGGTTTTAAAGGCTCCTCAAATTCATCATAGAAGTAATCAATTTTAGCTCGACCATGTTTTCTATCAATAAAGTCATCAAGCATTCCTGATTCCATTGGACCTGGTCTATATAAAGCAAGAACGGCAATAATATCTTCAAAATTTGATGGTTTTAGACGTTTATTAAGGTCTTGCATACCATCTGATTCTATTTGGAATAAGCCAATAGTATTACCTGTTTGAATTAAATCATAAACACCTTTATCATTTACATCTGCAGTGATAAAGTCAATTCTTTTTCCATGTCTTTTTTCTATTAGTTTATTTGCTTCTTCAATTACGGTTAGAGTCTTAAGACCTAAGAAGTCAAATTTGATTAAATCAACATCTTCTACATATTTACCATTATATTGTGTTGCTAAAGTATCTAAACCACTTGGCTTAAACAATGGTGTTTTATTCCATAAAGGTTCATTTGAAATTACAACACCTGCAGCATGGGTTCCTGCATTTCTATTTAGTCCTTCTAGGGCTAATGCATATTCCCAAACTCTTGCAGCTTGTGGATCTGCATCACAAAGTTCTTTGATTTTTGGTTCTTTTTCATATGATGATGTTAGATTAATTCCTAATTCATCAGGAATAAGTTTTGCCATTGCATCTGCTTTTGAATAAGGCATATCAAGAACTCTTGCAACATCTCTAATTACTCCTTTTGCAAGAAGTTTACCAAAGGTAATAATTTGTGCAACATTAGCTCGGCCATATTGTTCAACAACATAATCAATAATTTCCCCACGTCTTGCTTGACAGAAATCCATATCGATATCTGGCATTGAGATTCTTTCAGGGTTTAGAAATCTCTCAAAAAGTAGACCATATGGCATTGGGTCAATATCTGTAATTGCAAGTGAAAAAGCAACTAAAGAACCAGCTGCTGATCCCCTTCCAGGACCTACCGGAATTTTCATCTGTTTTGCAACAATAACGAAATCCCAAACAATAAGCATATATCCTGGGAATTTCATATTATTAATAATATCAATCTCTACTTGCAATCTATCTTTGTATTCTTGATGTTTTGATTCATCAACTATTTTTAGTCTTTCATCTAAGCCTTTCCAGCATTCGTGAATAAATAAAACCTTATCATTTTCAAGTGAATATTCTAAATCTGGTTCAGGAAGAGTAAGATTATCAAGTTCTGATTTTTGTCTTGTAAATTTAAAGTTTGGGGGAGTTGGGTCTCCTAATTTTATTTCTAAATTACATTTATCTGCTATTTCTTGAGTGGCTTCAATAGCTTCAGGAATATCAGCATATAGTTTTGCAATTTGTTCTGGAGATTTTAAATAAAACTCATGAACAGAGTGTCTTAATCTATTTGGATCATCATAAAGTTTATTCATAGCAATACACATAAATGCTTCATGGGCATCTGCATCTTTTTGATTTAAGTAGTGAGTATCATTTGTGGCAACTACTTTTATTCCTGTTTCTTTTGCAATTCTTAGAATTTGGTCATCAATAAAATGCTGGTCACCAATTCCATGTCTCATAATCTCTAAATAAAAATCTTCTCCAAAAATATCTTTATATTCTAAGGCTATTTTTTTTGCTTCTTCATAACCTTTTGCTCCATTTTTAACATTTCTTGGGTTTTGTAGATTTAAATGCCAGTTTATTTCTCCTTGTAAACAAGCTGCACTACAAACTAAACCCTCAGAGTTTTCTCTTAATAAGTTTTTATTTATTCTTGGATAATAATAAAATCCATGCATATAAGCCTGAGAACTTAAAAACATTAAATTTTTGTAACCTGCCTGATTTTTTGCATAAAGACATAAGTGAAATCTTTGTCTTGTAGTTTTATCTCCAACTTCTTCATTATTATGAATGTACGCTTCCATTCCAATAATTGGTTTAATACCTTCATTTCTCATTGCATTATAAAAATCAATTGCGCCAAAAAGATTTCCATGGTCAGTCATTGCAACTGAGGTCATGCCCATCTCTTTTACTTTTTTAGCTAGGGGTTTGATTTTATTAGCACCATCTAAAAGTGAGTATTCTGTATGTAAATGTAAGTGTGTAAATTTTGGAGTTTCTGACATGATAATTCTTTTTATTTTTTTATAATTCGTTAATATTTATTTCGCGATTATAACTAATAGGTCTTTAAAAAGTAGTTGAAGATGGAAACTAAATTCCAATCTTTAAGAAAAATATTTTGAGGCTTCTTTATAACCTAAGTCAAAAGTTTCTTGAAGCCCATTAAATGTAAGCATATCAACTTCTCTTAGTTTTTCATGAGTAATATAAACATCAGAGTTTTTTATAGAGTAAATTCCATTTTTAAATCGTGTTGTTAGTAACTTTTTTATTAAACTTTTAATTGGTCTAAAACTTATTTTGCCTTTTTCTTTATTAATCATTCTTGGCATTAAATCAATAGAATAAATTTTATATGCTCTATTTATTAGAGGTTTAATAGGGATGTTATCAAATAATCCTCCATCAATTAATTCATAATTTTTGTATTTAATTGGTCTAAAAATAGGTATTAAAGCACAAGAAGCAAGGCATAATTTATGGGTATCACCTTTATTAAAATAGATAAGTTTTTTTGATTTAATATCATAAGCATTTACAAAAACTTCTTTTGGAATTTTTTCTAATCTTTTTATTGGAAGTAATTTATCTAAAAGAGCATTGCTTTCATCGATTTTTATTAAGCCTTTATTAAAATAATTAAACTTTAAAGCTTCTTTTACTTCCTCACTTTTGAAAATATCTAATATCTCTCTTGCTTTTACACCACTTGCATGAGAACAAGCGATTAAAGAACCAATTGAAGCACCTGAATATACAGCAATTTTTATATTATTATCTTCTAAATATGCTAATACTCCAAGATGAAAAGCCCCTCTTGCTGCTCCGCCACTTAATACCAATGCTAAATTCATTTTTCATGCCTAGTTTTCTTACCGATTATTTTGCCAATTAATAATTTTAAATTCTCCATCTTTTGTTTCAACAATAGCTGTACATGACTCAACCCAATCGCCACAATTAAGATATTCAATTGTATCTATTGTTTTCATTTCAGCTTTATGAATATGTCCACATATTATGCCATCATATCCTTTATATTTTGCATGTTTTGCAAGTGTTGATTCAAAATCACATATAAATGAAACAGAGGATTTTACATTATCTTTCACATATTTTGATAAAGACCATCTAGATTTAACTTTAAATTTTGTTCTAAGATAATTAATCTTTTGATTTATACTTAAAAGTAAATCATAACCGTAGTCACCTAAAATTGCAAGCCATTTTTTTGTCATGGTAATTGAATCAAAAAAATCTCCATGCGTAATTAAATATTTTTTCCCTTCAATTGAAGTATATTCAACTTCATTTTTTATATCTAAAGAGTCCCCTAAAACTAGGGGAACAAAGGGTCTTAAAAACTCATCATGGTTACCAGTTATAAAAGTAACATTACAACCTTTTCTTGCTTTTTTTAATATTTTTTGAATAACATCAGAATGAGATTGTGGCCAAATAAATTTACGTTTTATTGCCCAACCATCAATAATATCTCCCACTAAATATAAATTTTCGCTATCTGTGTGTTTTAAAAAATCTAAAAGTTGTTTTGTATTGGAATATTTAGTACCTAAATGTAAGTCTGAGATAAATATGCTTTTGTATTTCATACTTTGAATTTTAATGCATTTTGATTACAAATTAATAACATGTAACAAAATAGTAATTTGTTTTTTATATACTTTAAAAATGGAAGATAAAATAAAAGATATTAAAATCTGTTTAATAAGTGATACAGTTTATGACGTAAATGGAGTATCTAGATTTATTCAAGATATTGCAAAAGAATCTATTACTTATAATAAAGAGTTTTATGTAATTAGTTCTACAAAGAAAACTCATTATGAAGATATAACAAATATTATAAATATAAAACCTCTTTTTGCAATTAAAATGCCTTTTTATAAATCTTTAGATTTAGTATTTCCTAATTTTTTTAAAATAAAAGCACAATTGAAAAAATTAAAACCAGATTTATTACATATTTCTACTCCTGGAACTATAGGGCTTTGTGCTTTAATTTCTGCAAAACTCTTAAAAATTCCTGTAGTAGGAATTTATCATACAGATTTTCCTTCTTATCTTTATAAAAATACAAAAAGTAAATTAATAAAGAATATAACAATAAGGTTTTTAAGATTTTTTTATAGTAGTTTTAAGGCAATTTTTATAAGATCAGAGGAGTATAGAAAGAAATTAGAAAATCAACTATTGTTTGATGAAAAGAGTTTATATACATTAAAAGCTGGAATTAATATTAAGAGTTTTGATAAATCATATAAAGATAATAATATTTGGGAAAAATATGAAATAAAAAAGAATAGCTTTAAGGTTTTATATGTAGGACGAATCTCTTATGAAAAGAATGTAGATAAATTAATAGAGTATTGGAAAAAATCAAATTTTATAAATTGTGAATTAATATTAGTTGGGGATAGGGAGTTTGAAGTTGATCTAAAAGAGTTAAAAAAATTAAATATAATTTTTCTTGGAAGGAAGCAAAAAATAGAGTTATCAAAAATCTATGCCTCAAGTGACTGTTTTGTATTCCCTTCTACTACGGATACTTTAGGACAAGTTGTAATGGAAGCTATGTCTTCAGCTCTACCTGTTATTGTTACAAATAAAGGAGGGCCAAAAAGTTTTGTGACAAAAAAATTTGCATATATTTTTGACTTTAACTCTTTTCTTGCTTTTAAAGAAGCTATAAAAGAACTCTCTTTAAAAGATGAAGAGTATTATAATAAAAGTAATAATGCTTATATTTTTATGAGAGATAAATCTATCTCCCATAGTTTTTTAGATTTTTGGAATAAAAATAAAATTATATATAAAAAAATTTGTAAAAATTAAAAAGAGTTTACTAATAAACCATTTTTTATATTTAAGTAAATTTCTTCATTTGTTAAAACTTTTACAAGCTCTAAGGAGAATTGCATAGCAGTTGCTGGACCTTGTGATGTTATAACTTTTTTATCAATAACAACTCTATTTTCACTATCATACTTAGAAGAATTTATATTTTCTTCAAAACTTGGATAACAAGTATATTTGTCGTTTAATACTTTTGCTTTATGTAGAGCATAAGGTGCTGCACATATTGCAGCAATATATTTATCTTTTTCTTTCATAGTTTGCAAGCAATTATTAACTAAAGAACTAGAAGCTAAGTTTTGAGCATTTTGTGCTCCACCTGGAAGAACAATCATATCAAAGCTTGAAATATCAATGTCTTTTAGATATTGATTTGCTTGAATAACTATACCATTGGCTCCTAGTGTTAAAATATCATTTATTGTTGCAATTACAACTTCTATTTTAGCACGTCTTAGAATATCTATAATTGATACTGCTTCTATTTCTTCAAAACCTGTTGAAATAATTATTAATACTTTTGACATTTTTTCTCCTAATAAATAAATTATATCTCTATTTTATCATACAATATAGAAAATAAGGGGCCTCTTTGGTATTAAATCCTAAGCTTTTCAAGAATTTATAAGTTGTTTTTATATAAAATCTAAACAATTATAAAAAGGGGATTTTATGCTTAAAACTTTCGTTAAGGTTGGTCTTGTTTCTGCAGCTATAATATTACTTACAGGTTGTACTACTTCATCAGTACTTGCCCCATCATATACAGATAAATCAGTTGCAAAAGAGAATCATAAGGTTCAAGTTACAAAACAACATATTGCTATTGCACAAGATAGACAAGATAATGTGACAACTCAAGGAACACTAGAAGGTACAATAAATTCCTTGGCTACTCAAATGATGAGAAATAAAAAAATGCTTTCAACAAAACCTGTTTTAATCACATCTTTTGTGAGACTTGACAATTTTAAGAAAACAACAGAGTTTGGTAGGATTGTTAGTGAAAGTTTGATAAATGAGATGTCAAATAGAGGCTTTAATATTATTGAATATAGAGGTCAAATGGCAGTTTCAATAAATGAAAAAGGTGAATATTTTATTACAAGAAATCCTTATAAATTAAAAGATGAGGTTCCAAATACATATGTTGTGGTAGGAACATATTCAAGACAATTTGGAAAAGTTATGTTAAATGCTAGAGTTATGGATAATGTAACTGGAAAAATAATTACAAGTGCAAGAGCTACATATAAACATAATAGAAGAAATGATTGTCTTATTTTTAAAGATTGTAAACCAGCTCGTACTATTAAAATTATAAAAGAAAAATAGTTTATATGAATAAAAATTTCATAAAAATATTGAAGCTATTTTTATCTTCAATATTTTTTATTACTTTTTTAACTTCTTGTTCTAATATTGCCAAAAGTATTGCAAGCTCTTCTCCTACTAGTTATAAAAACTTTTCAGGTTCTAATAATTTTCATTCTCTTATTGATAATTTAATAAAAAAGCAAGATTCTAAATTAAAAAAATATTTACTTGATGATGAAGTTGTTTTAGTCTCTGATTTTGTAAATCTTGATAAATTAAAAAATCGTTCAAAATTAGGTTTTTTATTATCTGAACATTTAAAAAATGCTTTAAGTAATCGTTCTGTTATAGTAAGAGAAGTTGAACTAGCAGAAAATTTTCAATATGGAAAAAGTGGTTTAAATGTTTTAACTAGAAAGTATGATGATATAAATAAAACTGCTATAGAAAGTACTTATGCTTTTGTTGGAACATACTCTATTACAACAGAAAGTTTAATAGTATTTATAAAATTAATAGATGTTAGTAATGGAAATATTTTAAGCTCATCTAGTAGTGAAACTTTGATTGATAATGAAATTATAGAATTAGAAAGAATTCCAAAAGTGCCTTATATCAGGGCTCCTTTTGTTTTATAAAATATCTTGAATTAAAAACTGAGGGTTTATTTGTCCTCTAAATTCATTTTTATTTACAGAAACAACTAAATCAATATAATCAGCTAATATTTTTCTATCTGCATGAAATCTTAAGGCTTCAAAAACAAAACCATTACTAGAAAGTGTTAGTTTTAGATGATTTTGATCTCTTCCAAAAAGTTGTGATTTTAGAACTTTAGAGTTTGAAATTTTAAAGATTGGTCTATGATTTTCAAGTCCATAAGGTTCAAACTTTTCTATAATATCTAAAAATTCAATATCTACACATGAAGCATCTAATTCACCTAAAACATCATGTTCTATATGTAATTCCTCAGGTTCTACATTTAACATAGAGTTTATTTTTGATTTAAACTCTTCTAGATTTTCAGCTTTTAACGAAAGTCCAGCTGCATTTTTATGACCCCCAAAACCAAGAAGTAAATCAGAAGTTTCAGAAATAATCGTATGAAGATTTATATTTGCATTTGCCCTTGCACTTCCTTTTGCAATTCCATTTTTAATTGAGAAAATAAAGGCAGGTTTTTTTTGTGAATTTGAAAGCTTAGAAGCTACAATTCCAATAACACCTTCATGCCAATCTTCTCCCCAAACAACAACTGCATTATCTGTTTTATTTGTCGCTTTATCAGCTTTTTGTGAAATCTCTTCTTGTAGAGTTTTTCTATAACAATTTAATTCTTCAAGCATTTGTAAAGCATCATTTGCCTCATATTGATTCTCTGATAGCAAAAAAGATAGTGCAACAGAGGCATCATCCATTCTTCCTGCACTATTTATTTTAGGTGCAATTGTAAATCCTACATCATCAGATACAAATAAATCTTTATTCATCATTTCATTTATTTTTATAAAGGCTGGTCTTTGGGATGTTTTAATCTTTTTTAAACCATGTCTTACCATTGTATAATTAAGGCTTGTCATAGGCATTATATCCGCAATAATAGCAACACAAAGTAAGTCAAAAAATTCTTGTAAATCTACTTCTACATTTAATTCTTTTTTAATTGAAGCACATAAATACCAAGCAACTTGTGCTCCACAAATATCTTTAAATGGGAAAGTACAATCTTCTTGTTTTGGATTAACTATAGCATATGCATCGGGGATAATAGTACCTACGGTATGATGATCAGTGATGATTAAATCGATATTTTTTTCTTTTAGTTTTAAGGCTGCTTCAACGGCTGAAATACCATTATCTACAGTAATTACTAATCCATTATCAATCATGTCTACAATTTTTGGAGATAAGCCATAGCCATGTTTAAAACGGTTGGGAATAATATAATTTACATTTACGTTGATTCTTCTAAAAAAGTCTACTATTATAGTTGTCGAAACAACTCCATCAACATCATAATCTCCCACAATAGTGATTTGTTCATTTGATGATATTGCTGCACTAATTCTTTTTGTAGCTTTTTTTATGTCTTTAAAAGAGTCCGGTTTTGGCATATTAGCAAGACGTGAATATCTATCTTTATTATGTCTTGCTTCTAGTAAATTATATAATTCTTTTTTTGTTATAACTGACATTACTTATTAGCATTTGCCTGTTTTACGAACTCTAAAATTATTGGATTTGGTGTTTCTAAATGAGAAGTAAACTCTGGATGAAACTGAACTCCCACAAACCAAGGATGATCTTTTATCTCAACAGCTTCAATTAAACCATTTGATTGTCCTGAAATTAACATTCCCGCTTCTTCTAATTTTTCTTTGTATGCTGGATTTGCTTCATATCTATGTCTATGTCTTTCATAATAGATTTCTTCATTTCCATATGCTTTTTGAAGATTTGTACCTTTTAATGGTTCAAATGGATATTCACCTAATCTCATAGTCCCACCCATTGGTGATTTATGTGTTCTTAGTTGTTTGTTTCCACTTTGATCCATAAATTCGTCAATTAAATAAATTAGTGGATTTGAGGTATTCTCATCAAACTCAATTGAATTGGCATCTTCTAAGCCAAGTACATTTCTAGCATATTCAATAACAGCTAATTGCATACCTAAACAAATCCCTAAGTATGGAATTTTATTTTCTCTAGCATATTTAATTGCTTCAAGTTTTCCTTCTACACCTCTATGTCCAAATCCTCCTGCAACTAAGATTGCATCAGAATTTCCAATAATATCATAAGCTCCAGCATCTTCTATTCTTTCAGAATCACACCAATGAATATTTACTTTTGTATTTAAATGTGCGCCACTATGAATAAGAGCTTCAATTAATGATTTATATGATTCTTTTAAATCTAAATATTTCCCAACAAAAGCAATAGTTACTTCATCTTGTGGAACTAAAATATTTTTAACTAAAGTATCCCATTTTTCCATATTTGGTTTAATTTTAATATTAAAATGGTCTGATAATGGAGTTAGAATTCCTTCTTTTATAAAGTGTAATGGAACTTGATAAATAGATTGTGCATCACCCGCTTCAATTACTGCATTTCTATCAATATCACATGAAAGTGCTAATTTATCTTTTAAATTTTTTGGTAACTCTTTTTCTGTTCTACATACAAGCATATGAGGAGTAATACCAATTCTTCTTAACTCTTGAACAGAGTGTTGAGTAGGTTTTGTTTTAAGTTCACCAGCAGCTCTAATATAAGGAATTAAACTTACATGAATATTTAATGTTTTTGTTTTTGGTAGTTCATGTCTTATAGCACGAATTGCTTCCATAAATGGTAAGCCTTCAATATCCCCAACAGTTCCACCAAGCTCAATAATTAAGAAGTCATGCTCATCAGCAGCAGCATAGATTCTTTTTTTAATTTCATCAACAACATGAGGAATTACTTGAATTGTTTTACCTAGGTATCCACCTTCTCTTTCTCTTTTAATTACACTTTGATAAACTTGACCTGTAGTAAATGAGTTTTTAGCTGTTAGAGTTTTATCTATAAATCTTTCGTAATTTCCTAAGTCTAAGTCAGTTTCAGCTCCATCTGCTGTTACAAAAACTTCTCCATGTTCAAGGGGACTCATTGTTCCTGGGTCTACATTTAAATATGGATCAATTTTTAGCATAGAAACTTTAAAACCTGATTGCTTCAAAATTGTTGCAATTGATGCAGAAGTGATACCTTTACCTAGTGAACTTAATACTCCACCTGTTACGAATATGAATTTAGTCATTAAAAAACTCCAAGAAATTATTAAACTTTTATTATAAAATATTCCGCGATTATATCTAAGAAGAAGTTAATATGTAGTTAAGTGATTTTGATTTTAAAGAATGTATATAATTGTGCTAAAGAAAAGGTAAGGAAATAATTCCTTACCTTTTTTTTAGTTTTAATTTTTAAAGTTTTATTTTTTTAATTTATCTGATCTTGGATAGATAAATACAGCTTTTCTTAATACTGAAATTCTATCAGGTTCATCAACCGCATAAGCTCTAATTGTTACTGTAATTGGTGTATCTTTTGTTTTATCATCAACTAAAATTTTATTAGTTTCTAGTATTACAACTTTTTTAGCAAGTTTTTTAGGACTTAATTTAAACTGTTTAAATCTTTTTATTACAATATCTTTGTGATCTATAAGCTCAAGGTTATAAGTATGTGTTTTAGAATCTGTATTCTGGAATAAAAATAAGAAGTTATTACTTACAACATTTCCTTCTTTAATTTTATAAAGTTGTGTTGTTTTATTAACATTTAATAACATATACTCTTTTTTACCACCCATAACAAATAAAAGACCAATAATAACTATTAATGCAACTGTATACATTAAAGTTGATTTTCTAACAATTTTTGTTGGCTCATTTTTTTCAATACTTCTAGTACTTGACCATTGAACAAGTGATGGTTTTCCAAGTTTTCCCATAACTGTAGTGCAGGCATCAACACATTCTAAACAGTTAATACATTCTAATTGTAGACCTTTCCTAATATCTATATGTGTTGGACAAACTGTTACACATGACTCACAAGTTGTACATTCATCTATTTCATTTGGTAAATCTTTTGCCTTGAAGATTATCTTTTCTTTATCTTCATTATAGATTTTCCCTCCTCTATTGTTTGAATAAATAGCTTGATATGTATCATCATCATATAAAACTG
The DNA here is from genome assembly GCA_041583235.1 of Halarcobacter sp. Classification (GTDB taxonomy): domain Bacteria; phylum Campylobacterota; class Campylobacteria; order Campylobacterales; family Arcobacteraceae; genus Halarcobacter. Next base: position 5,912 of record JBFHGG010000049.1, on the reverse strand, counting down.
ATTGAACTCTAGAATAGGGACATACATAAACACAGAAGTCTTCTTTCAACCAAATTACATCATAAACCAAAAATCCTGCAATACTTAATACCATTCCTATTAAAAAATAGTGCTCAGCAGGATTTAGTAAATATGCAAAGAAGTCTTCAGGAGGTATAAAATACCACATAAAATCGGCTGCTGCTATAAGAGATAAAACTGACCAAAGAATAATAGCTATAACTTTTTTTGAAGCATTTTCTGCTTTTTTCCAATCTGGTTCTTTTTGCTTATTTTTAATTCTTCTAAGTTTTAGAAGTTTACTTTCAATTAAGTCTCTATATATAACCCTAAATATAGTTTGTGGACAGGCCCATCCACACCATGCTCTTCCTCCAATTGCAGTTGCTGCAAATATTCCTAAAAAAAGAAGCATTAATAAAAATGGCATCATATAAAGCTCTTGCATATCAAATGCTGTTCCCATAAGATGCAATTGTTTTTTATCAAAAGATAATAAAAAAATATGGTTACCATTTATGGTTATAAAAGGCATAAGTAAAGCTACAATAGTAGCAAGAGTATATGCATAGTATCTTTGAATTCTATATGAAGTTTTTTTAGGAGTTGTAATTTGTTTTTCCATGTCACTTTCCTGTCATTCGTTTTTTAAATTATATATAAAACAAACTTATAATAAACATAAACATTAATAAGTAAAACTTATGGAATAATTTTTATTATAAGAAAAAACACCTATTTTAGGAATCTAGAACTAATGCTTAGGTTAAATTTAATGAAAGAATATTCATTTTTTAAAAGAATTTTTACATATTTAAAAATATACTTAATATCCTATAAGTATTTTTTTAATCTTATATTAGGAATTATTGTACTTTTTCGTATAAAGAATTTTGCATCTAAAACTTTAAAGAGTCCATTTTATCTTAGTTCACACAAACTCTATTTCTACCAGATTTTTTCGCTTTATAGAGTAAATCATCTGCTTTTTTGTAAATTATATCTCCACTATTTTCTTCATTATGTAAAATTGTGAGTAGCCCTGCTGAAACTGTTACTACTTTAGATGGCAAATTTTTTAAATGGGGAATTGCTAGTTCTTGTATTGCTTTTCTTATGATATTTGCAAAAATCTGTGCTTCATTCTTTTCTAATTCTGAGAATAATAATCCAAACTCTTCTCCTCCTAATCTAAATGCAAAATCTCCTGCTCTTTTAGAATATTTACTTAAAATAATACTTATTTTGCGTAAAACTTCATCTCCTTCTTGATGTCCATAATTATCATTATAGAATTTAAAATTATCAACATCTAACATCATAAAGCTAAGTGTTTTTTTATCTCTTTTTGCACGATTAATTTCATCATGTAATATTTTATTAAAATGACGTCTATTATAAAGTTTTGTAAGATCATCGTGTATTGAAATTTCTTCAATTCTTTTTTTATCTGTAATATCATGCCTAATTGAGGTATATCCAACCTTTTGTCCAGTTTTTTTATCAAACTCTGGATAAATAGTAACATCAACCCAATACGAAGAACCATCTTTTCTTTTATTTTTTAATTCACCTCTCCATATAAGATCATTGTTAATTGTTTCCCATAATTTATCATAAATCTCTTTTGGCATATCATCATGTCTTATCATCGCATGTTTATTAGAAATTAGTTCTTCTTTGGTAAAACCACAAATTTTACAAAATGCACTAGAAACATTTTTAATAATCCCATCTAAATCTGTAGTTGAAGATATTATATTCTCATCCATAAGTTCAACATAATGGGCTAGTTCATTTACTGTATCTTTAAGTGAGTTTTTAAGTTCGTGTAATTTTAGATGAGTTTCTACTCTTACTAACAGTTCTTCTTTTGCAAATGGTTTGGATATATAATCTACTGCACCTTTATTAAAACCATCAACTACACTTTTTGAATCACTTTTAGCAGTTAAAAATATAAAAGGTATACTTGATGTTTCACTTGAAGATGATAACTTCTCTGCAACTTCATAACCATTCATTTCTGGCATATTAATATCAAGTAAAATCAAATCAGGCTTTGCTTTTTCTATCATACTTAAAGCAATTATTCCCTTTGTTGCAACTCTTATTTCATAAAGATTATGCAAAATTTCTGCAAGCATATTAATATTTGTAGCTTCATCATCTACAATTAATACTATTTTTCGCTTCAATTTAATTCTCCTGTAACTCTGTGCAAGATACTTAGTGCATTTTTATAATCAAAATTTGTTAAATACTTCTCAAGTTCAAAAGAGGTATTTTCATTTGATACTTGTGCAATTTGATCTATAATTAAACTCTTTCTATCTTGGGCAATAAATGCGCCTTCTGAAATATCATGGCTTAAATCTTTAATTGTTTTTAATATTTCATCTTTTGAAAAATCTTTTTTAATATTTATTTTTAAAGTTTTAGCTTCCGTATTTTCATTTATAGAGTTTATAACTAAGCTTAAACTATCTTTTAATTTAGGTAAAAGTTTTCTTTTATTTTCTAAATTATTACTTGTATAAATTTCAGTACTATATTTATGAACATCATAAAGTGATAGGTTTCCACTTAAACCTTTTAGATTATGCATTAAAGTACTAAATTCACTTGTTTCTATATCTAAAGAATCTATTTCTTGTACTATATCTTTTTTATCCTTTGAAAAATTCCTTAATATTTGATATGCAAGTTTTTTATCATTGTTTAATCTTTCAAAAAGTTCTTGAATATCAACTCCCTTAATAGAATCGTTAATGATATTTTCCTGTTTTTTAGTTGTTATATTTTCATATGTAGTTTCTAGATATTTTATAAGAACTTTTTTTAATTTTTCAATGTCAATAGGCTTAGATAGATGTTCATTCATACCTGCTTTTTGAGTCATCTTTAAATCTTCCTTCATAACTGCTGCACTTAAGGCAATAATTGGAGTATCTGCAGTAAATTTTCTTATTCTTTTACTTGCTTCAAAACCATCCATAATAGGCATTTGTAAATCCATAAATATAATATCAAAATGTTTTTCTCTTGCTTTTTCTACAGCAATTGCACCATTTTCTGCAATAAATACTTTAAGTCCAAAATTTTCAAGATTTTGTTTTGCCACTAACTGATTTATTTCATTATCTTCAACTAATAATACATCTGCTTTTGCAAAAAGTTTTTTTGTATTATTATCTTCTTTTAATTTGAGTTCACTATTATTAACTAAAATATCAAGTAGTGAAGATGAGCTAAAAGGTCTTATTAAAATTTGATCTTGACTTAAATTAGATTTTTTTGCTATATTAATAAGATCATCTCTTTTATTAAAATCACTTAAAATAATTGTTTTTATATTTTTACTAGCATAAGTCTTATTTACTATTTTTATAAGTTCAATACCATCTTTATTTGGTAAATCCCAATCAGTAATAAGATAATCAAAATTTTCTTTTTCAAGAGTTGTCAAAGCATCTTCTACATTATCACAAACTTTAGTGTGCAAAGAGAAAATTTTTAATTTTTCTTCGATTATTTGTCTTATCTCATTTTTATTATTTACAAGTAATACTCTTTTATCTTTTAAGTCTTGGGATAAAACCTTATAATCTTTTTCTTCATACTCAACTACAGATGTAAAACTAAAAGTACTTCCTTCTTCTTGAATACTCTCTATAGAAATTTCTCCATTCATAAGATTAGCTAATTTTCTAGAAATAACAAGTCCTAAACCACTTCCTCCATATTCCCTAGTGTTAGAAGTATCAACTTGAGAAAACTCTTGGAATAATTTTTCTTGTTTGCTTTTTGATATCCCTATGCCTGTATCTTTTATATTAAAGTTTAATTTTATTTTGTTATCAGTTAATTTTATTGCGTCCGCATTTATATGAATAGTTCCTTCATTTGTAAATTTAAGGGCATTACCTACTAGATTAATAAGGATTTGATTTATTCTAAAAGGATCTCCTATTAAATTATTATAAAGGGAAGGACTTATTGTACAATCAAGTTTTATGCCTTTATTTTGAGCTTCATAAATGAATAAATTACACACTTGATGTAATAACTTATCAAGTTTAAATGGAATATTCTCAAGCTCAATTTTACTTGCCTCTATTTTTGAATAGTCTAATATGTCATTAATTACATGTAAAAGTGCTTCTGAAGATGTAATAGATTTTGTAAGATAATTTTTTTGAATATCTGATAATGGTGTTTCTAACATAAGATTAGTAAGACCTATAATTCCATTTAAGGGTGTTCTAATTTCATGAGACATATTTGCTAAAAATTCAGATTTTGCTTTTGAAGCATTTTCTGCTTGTTCTTTTGCTTCAATTAAAATATTTTCTTTTTCTTTTTGTTTAGTAAGATTATATTTTGTCCCATATATTTTATTTGGAGTTCCATCTTCATCATAATCTAGATGATAGTTAACTAAAACTTGAAGTACTTCTCCATTGTTTTTCTTAATCTCATGTTCAAAACTACCTTGATAATCATCAGTTTTGTTGTAGCTTGCTATAATTGTATTTATAAATATTTGTCTACTTGTTTTTGGGATATATTTTTCAAAATAATCTTCCATTTTGATATTATATCCACCTTCTTCTTCCTCAGTTGTTTCTAAAAAATTATAAAATAAATCATTAAAAGTGAAGGTATTTGTTTTAAGATTTAATTCCCAAAATGCTAATCCTGATATTTTTGCAGATAATGACAATTGTTTTTGGAATTTTTTGTGTTCTTCTTGGGCTATAACATCATTTGTAACATCAATTCCAACTGTAATTATATATTCTGGTTTTCCATTTAAATCTTTTAATAATTTATTTGACCACTCAAATATTTTTTCTTTACCATCACAAGATAGCCAAGGATTCTTATACTTTTCTAGTAAGTTATTTTTTTTAGCTTCTTTAATAATATTTTTAACATTTTTTCTCATTTTTTCAGGAATAAATTTTGCCCAAAAATATGGCTTTGCTGAAATCTCTTCTTGTGTATATCCAACAAACTTTTTCCCATATTCATTTAATTTGATCATTACTCCATTCATATCTATTAAAGCAATAATTGCACTTGTATTATTTAAAATATTTTCAATAAGATTTTTTTCAAAAAGCATCTCTTTTTCTAAAATTTTTTTATCCGTAATATCATTTTGTATACCAATAAAACGTTTAAGGTTGTTTCTTTCATCTAAAATTGGAGTTACAGACAAACGATTCCAAAAAGAAGAACCATCCTTTTTATAATTTAAAATTTCACATTCGAAGGGTTTTAATGTTTTTAGACTATCTTTTATAAATTTTATGGATTCTAAATCAGTATCTTTCCCTTGTAGAAAATCTGGTTGTTGTCCATAAATAAAATCTCTCGAATAACCACTTAATTCTTCAAAAGCCTTATTTGTATAAATGATTTCCCTATTACTATTTGTAACTGTTACACCTTGTGAAATATTAAATAAAGCATCATCTTTAAGTTTTTCAATTTCACTTTGTCTTTTTATTAATAGGGTAATTAAGAAAGTAATAAATAATGCTAGAATTGTAAAAATGAATGAATATATAGTTTTTTGAGAATTTAAGAAAAAAGCCTCTTTTGTAGAAATTTCAAATGTCCAGAAATGACCATTTAGTTCAATTTCTAAATTTTTTATAAAACCATTTTTACTATTTACTCTTTTATTTGAGTCAAATAAAAGAGTACTTTTATTTTTTGTTTTGCCATCATACATTTTTATATTTATAGTTTCTAGGGAGTCTCCTATTGCACCATTTACAAAATCTTTTGTACGAAAAACAGCATAAACAAAACCTTTGATTGAATTATAACGTTGTTCTTTTGTTTCAATAGGAACATTTTTTTCATAAAGTGGTGTATATAATAAAAATCCTGATTGT
>JBFHGG010000048.1:0-19711 GCA_041583235.1 Halarcobacter sp. | reverse complement strand
TTCATCCATATAATGTAGGAAGAATGGTATCAAATCTTGATGCATTTTTACCAGCAACTCCTTTTGGAGTAATGAGACTATTAGAAGAGTATGATATTGACGTTGTAGGAAAAAATGTATGTATTATTGGAGCATCAGATATAGTTGGGAAACCAATGGCAGCACTAATGATAAATGCAAGAGCTACAGTTGAAGTTTGTAATTCAAAAACAAAAGATTTAAAAGCACATACATTAAATGCTGATATTTTAATAGTAGCAGCAGGAAGAGTTAATCTAATTACAGAAGATATGGTCAAAGATGAAGCTATTGTAATTGATGTTGGTATTAACAGATTAGAAAGCGGAAAGCTTGTTGGAGATGTTGATTATGAAGCTTGTAAAGATAAGTGTTCATTTATAACTCCAGTTCCAGGTGGAGTTGGCCCAATGACTATTGCAATGTTATTAAAAAATACAGTAAAAGCAGCAAAATTAAGAGAAAAAAGAGAAAGTAAATAAATGTTTGGGAAAATTTATAAATGGTCTAGTTCATGGACAGGAACCATTGTAATTGTACTTTCAATTATATTTTTTATAGCTCAAGCTTTTGTTATTCCTAGTGGAAGTATGAAAAATACTCTCTTAATAGGAGATATGTTATTTGTAAAAAAATTCTCTTATGGTATTCCAACACCAAGAATTCCATGGCTAGAAGTTAAAGTATTACCTGATTTTAATGATAATGGACACTTGATAGAAGGAGACAAACCTCAAAGAGGTGATATTGTTGTATTTAGATACCCTAAAAATGATGATATTCATTATGTAAAAAGAGCTGTTGCAACAGGCGGTGATATTATTGCCTTACAAGACAAACATCTACTTCTTCATCCAAAAGAAGGAAATGATTTTGTTAAGAAAAATTACCCAGCAGATAGAATTACAGAAGCTGGCGGAAAACTTTTTGTAATAGATCCTTATAAAATAACACATCCAGGAATTCATAATGATCCAAATGTTACAAAAGATGGATTTCAACCTTATCAACTATTTGATATGTTACCAATAGAAATTCCAGAAGGAGAGTTTTTCATGATGGGTGATAATAGAGATCACTCAAATGACTCAAGATTCTGGGGAACTGTTCCATATAAATTTATTGTTGGTAAACCTTGGTTTATCTACTTCTCATGGGATAAAGAAAAGAAGATTAGATGGGATAGAGTATTTAGAACTGTTGAAAGTATTGAAGAAGATATGAATGGAAAAGAAATAGAAATTAAACACGAAAAAGGAATTTATTAATGAAATATTATATAGCAGCTGATCATGCAGGAATAGATATCAAAGCTTATGTAAAAGAATTATTTGAAAAAAGAGGTCATGAAGTTATTGATTTAGGGCCAACTTCAAAAGATAGAGTTGATTATCCAGATTTTGCTGCAAAAGTTTGTAACGAAGTTCTTTCCAATGAAGGAAGTAAGGGCATTTTAATTTGTGGCTCTGGAATTGGAATGTCAATGGCTGCAAATAAATTCAAAGGAATAAGAGCAGCACTTTGCCATAATGAATATTCTGCAAAAATGGCTAGAGAGCATAACGATGCAAATATTATTTGTATGGGTGAAAGAGTAAGCGGTTATGGAATGATAGAAGCTATTGTTGATGCATGGGATGAAGCCTCATTTGAAGGTGGAAGACATGAAGGTAGAGTAGAAAAAATCAATAATCTTTTTGGAAGCTGTAGAGTATAATAGTGAGAGAACCGTGGGTCGCTTATGTAGTTGTAGGGATAGTTGTTGCTCTTATGATGCTTGGGAAAAAAATGATTTTTTTTTCCAATGATGAAAATAAAAATGATAAAAAACATAAAAAGAATGAGAAATAAAAATGATTAATCCCAAAATAATAGATTCTATTTTTTCTTCTGCATCTATTCAAAGATGGAATGACTATCCAAGAATGGTTGAATTAGTTGAACTTGATAAGCAATCCCATAAATTTATAATTGCATTTTTTATTGCAAAATATGAAGAAGACGTCAATTATACACATTTAATAGAGGCTGGTATATATGAATTCTTAAGACGTGTTATTGTAACAGATATACGTCCTGATGTATTTAGAAATGCCTTGCAGAAAAGAGCAAAAGAGATAAATGCTTGGGTAATTGCAAATCTAAAAACATCAATTGAAGGGATAGATAATGGGAACTTCTTACAAAAATTTGAAGACTATTTATCAAACCCAAATATGTATAAAAAAGAGCGATTTATATTAAAAGCTGCATCATATTTATCTACTAAATGGGAATTTTTAATTGTATATCAAACTTCAGCTTTTTTATCGGATATCGATGATGTTAAAAAAAGTGTTGAAGAAGAGATTGAAGATTATTATGAATTAATTGGTGTAAGAAAAATTGCATTAAATAAAAAACTTGCAAAAATAGTTGATTTAAGTGGTAGACTACGTTTTCAAAAAAGATGGGCACAAACACCAAGAATTCCGGAAACATCAGTTTTAGGACATATGCTTACAGTTGCTATATTTTCTTACTTTTATTCGCTTGAAGTAAATGCTTGTGACAAAAGATTAGAAAACAATTTTTTTGTATCACTTTTCCATGATTTACCTGAAGCCTTAACTAGAGATATTATAACACCTGTTAAATATTCAGTAGATGATTTATCAGATATTATTGCAGAATATGAAATTAAGAAAATAAATGAAGAGATTTTGCCAAATATTCCAGAGTTTATGCATGATGAGTTTTGCTATATTTTAGGTCTTAATAAAAATAAAAAAGATGAGTTTGAAAATAGAATTTATGAAGATGAAATAAAAATTGTAGATGACATTTCAAAATATAATATGAATAAATACAATGCAATAGATGGAGCTGCATTAAAACAGTGTGACAAACTCTCTGCCTTTGTAGAAGCTTCATTATCAATATCTCATGGAATTAAATCAAAAGAGCTTATGAATGGTAAAAAACAAATAATGAAAAGCCTTAAGCAAATTGGAGATATTAATTTTCTAGATATTGCAAAACAAATTGATGAAGAGTTTTGTACAACAGGACAAACCCAAGCTAGAATGGATTTTGATTAATTTTCAATAGCCTACTTTAGGGTTATATAGAGATAAATTTTAAAACTGTTCCTGATTTGAGGTAAATGCATATAACTAGTTTTCTTTAATTTTTACCCACATTGTACTTTTATCATTTCTATAACTAATATCAAAATGTTTTTTTTCTTCTTTAAAGATATCACTCCATCTTTCTAATCCATAATTTTGGGCATTCAATGATGAATTCTTATTTTTTAAATATTGTGAAACTAATGAAACATTCGCAAAACTATCATCACCACTTGTATTATTTATTGCCTCTTTTAACAATCTTATTGGTTTTTTCTTTTGCTTTATTCTTGGTAGTTCATAGAACGTAGTAAATGCTTTTCTTAAAGAAGTAGGAGTTTTTTCTTCACCAAAGCCAATGCTATCAATACCTTTAGTTTTAATATCAATAGCTAAAGTTCTGAAGTCACTATCACTTGATACTAAGACAATAATGTCTATATTAGATTGATGAGTAGTATTTATTACGTCAATAGCCATTTTTATATCTGCAGAATTTTTGCCTGTTATGTTTGAAAAAACTTGAATAGGTTCTATTGCTAATTCACTTAAAAGCTTACTCCAATTTTCACTTTGTTTATTACTCCAATCGTGGTAAGCTTTATTCATAGTCACTTCACCAATTTTCGCTAACTCATCAAATATTTCGTTAACATACTTTGAACTAATGTTTTCACAATCAAAGAAAACAGCAATTTTTTTATTAATCATAATTATCCTTAAACTTTTTTATTTAAAATAATAAGTAATGATTTTATAGCATTAAGATATGAAGTTTTTTTGTTCATGTGCTTATTCTAATACAACTTATTATCTATCACAAGTTACAAAGTAACTTATTGATTCCAAGAGTTAAGAGACTAACTTCTGAATTTAAGTTAAAAGGAATCAGATAGTTTTAGAGACTATCCCTGTAATTACACAGTTAACCTTCGTATTGTATGTACGAACCAAAATAGGTAAAGAATCTTCTCATATTTAACCTTAAATTAATATTAAATATAATTATAATAATGATTTTATACAATTATTAAAACTGTCTCCTTTTTTCTTCTCAAAATATATTAAATAATATTTATAACATTACTAATGCCCTATAAACTACCAATAAATATTTAATTTATTGGTAGTTTATTTAGAAATTAATATATCATTAATAAATATTAATTATACTAACAAAAAATTTAGGAAATTAAATGAAAAATATAATCATCACATCACTTATAATTGCTTCTATTTTTTGCTCATCAATACTTGCAAATGATCAAAATACAATGAAAATAATAGAGGGAAAAGCTAAGATAGAAGTTACTAATCTATTTACATGTGAGAATGGCCGCTCTAGAGTCTCTCCTCTTGGAATTAAAACTATCAATAAAAATAACTATATAGTCCCAGCAAAAGTACAATACGATGAAAAATATTTTGCAAGTGATTTATATAATGAATGCACAAATGTTAAACCTGCTTCATTATCAGAAGTGGATTTATTATCTGTGCCTATTGTTGAAATTGATAAAGAAGGGGAAGTGATTACAGGATTTATATTTGCTGATAACTATTTTGAACTATTTATAAATGGAAAACTTGTAGGAGTTGATTCTATTCCTTTTACCCCTTTTAATTCAAATATTGTTAAATTTAAAGTGAAAACACCATATACAATTGCAATTAAAGTAGTTGACTGGGAAGAGAATTCTGGTTTAGGAAGTGAAGATAATAGAGGAAACAAATATCACGCTGGAGATGGTGGTTTTATTGCTAGTTTCTCAGATGGGACTATTACAAATTCAAGTTGGAAAGCACAAACATTTTATACCTCTCCTATATATAATCTTACTTGTGTTAAAGAGATAGGAAATAAAAGAGACACAAAAGAGTGTAGTACTAAAGGCTTCAACGAATATAAAAAAACTTACTCCTTGCATTGGAATATTCCTAAAAATTGGGAAACAAGCAATCAGGAGAAATCTTGGCCAAAGGCTGTAGAATATACAGAAGATGAAATAGGTGTAAATAATAAAAAAGCATATATGAATTTTAAGGAACAATTTTCTGGTTCTGGTGCATCTTTTATCTGGTCTAGCAATCTAGTGTTGGATAATCTTGTATTATTTACTTATGAAGTTAAATAGTTTTTAAATGCTCTTAATGAAATAAAGTTCAACAAAAAAACTTATTAAAAATACTTAATTTAGATTGACAATTACACTTTTTTTATTTATAATAGTAATAATTTATATATAAAATATATAAATCAATATTCATATAAAATACTAACTATATATCAAAAATAAAAAGGAGATGTCATGAAATTAGAACATTTAGAACCTATTAACAAAGCAGAAGTACCTCAATTAAAAGATATTGATGATTTACATATCATTGACTATGAAGCTGGAAGTTTTCATTGTACTGAACTTTTTACTCATGAGGGAGCGTTAAGAGCTTGTGCTAAAACAAAAGAAGAATCTATTGAAAAAGTTGTTGAAGTATACAAGGATTGTCATAAGGATTAATAAGTCATTAAATAAGGGTAGAATATTACTCTATCCTGTTACTTTCTTAAGAATATTTACTCTATATTTAATTTTTAATGTTATTATTGTATAATTTTTTATATTATAAATAGGCAATTTACTTAAGAAGGTTACTTATGTTTCAAAGCAAATCTTACAAAAAATATTTTTTATTTTCATTTGCTATTATATTTATAGTTAATTTATTAGTCACGCTTATTTTATTCTTTTATTTTTTAGAAAATGAAAAATCAGTACTCTACAAAAGCTACTTTAATGAGGCACAGTCAGATTTTTTAAAAACTGAAGACTTCATAAAAGAGAGGTTTAATCACTATAGGCTGCTCCTAACTTCACTTGAAAAATCAAAGGCATTTAAACAATATTTAGAATCAAAAGAATCAAAAAATATTGAAGAAATGATGAATCTTATAATTTCATCTAACAAAAAAATATTTCAAATTAGATATATTGATAAAAAAGGCTTAGAAAAAATTAGACTTGATAAATCTAATAATGGGAAAATATCAAAAGCCAAAACACTTCAAAACAAAACTAATCGATATTACTTTAAAAAATCAGAAAAATTAAATAAGCATCAATTTTATATTTCAAATTTAGATTTAAATATAGAATATGAAAAGATTGAGATTCCTTATAAACCAACAATTAGAATATCAAAGTCTATTTTTACAAATGGCGAATTCAATGGAATATTAATACTTAATTATCATGCAAATGATATTATTAAATCCATAAAAGACAAAAGTGATTTTGATGTCTATTATGTGGATAAAGAATTAAACTTTTTTCTTCATCCTAATGAAAAAAAGAATTTTTCTACACAATTAGGCACAAACTACAAAGTCAAAGATGAAATCTCAAATTTTAATGATATAGTAGGAGGAGACAAGAAAGATAAATATCAAATGTATTATATTAAAAAATTTACACTTACTGATGATAATTTTTATATTTTATATTCAATTAAAAAAGAGATTTATGACAAGAACTTCAAAGAAATTCAAAATAATTTAATTATATTATTTTTAACACTGTTTATTATCACCATCCCAATAATATTTATTGCATTAAATATACAAGTTTCACAAATAATGATTTTAGAAGCAATAATCAAAAATATACCTTATCCTATATTTTTAAAAAGTAAAAAAGAAAAAATTGTTCTTGCAAATGATTCTTTATTGAAATTAAATGGACTAGATAATTTGAGCCAAATTATAGGAAAAAGTTTTGATGAAATTATGGATAAGAATGAAGCAAAAAAATTTCAAGATAATATAAATAGAGCCTATAAAAATGATTCAATTGAAAAAGAAATTGAAGTTTTAACTTATGATGGAAAGAAATATTATTATGATATAAAAGTTTTCAAACTTTCACTTTTTGGATTTTTACATAAAATTTATATATTAGGGATTGCAATTGATATAACAAAAATCAAATCATTAAATATAGGACTGCAACAGCTTGTTGATAAAGAAGTAGAAAAAAGAATACAACTTGAAAATATACTTAGAAAAAAAATAAAAATGGCAGAAATAGGAAATATGATAGAAAATATATTGCTACAATGGAAATTACCTTTAAACATAATTTCTGTTATATCAAGTGGATATGATTATAAACTACAAATTGGGGATATAAAAAAGAATGAAATAATGAAAGCTTTTCAAGATATTTCATATCAAGTAAAATTTATGAGTCAAGATACAAGAGATTTTAAAAATTTCTTTTCTCCAAATAAAAAATCTGAAATCTTTTTAATTGAATTAGTTTTTAAACAAATAGAAAGAATTTTGAAGCAAAGATTGAAAAATAAAGATATAAAAATCAATTATGATCTTGATAATTCTCTAACTTTAAAAGGATATGAAAATAATTTTGGACATGTGATATTAAATCTTTTAAATAATGCTATTGATGCATTAGAAAAGAGTGATATAGATACCAAACTTATTACTATTTGTAGTTTTAAAGAAGAAGATATTATAAAAATAGAAATTAGAAATAATGCGGGAAAAATCCCTGATAAATTCCTTCCAGATAAACTTTTTGAAATGTTTTTCACGACTAAAGATAACAGTAGTACGGGATTAGGTCTTTATATCTCAAGACAAATTATAGAGAAAGATTTTAAAGGTAGAATAATAGCCTATAATAAAAATAAAAATATTGCAGTTTTTTGTATAGAAATTAAAAAAGAATCATCTAAATCAGTTAATATTTAGTTTATATTAAGAAAGATGTCTAAAATAATTCTTTTGCTATACTTAAAAAAAGGAATTTAATGGCAAAAATAACACTTGATATTGAAGATAAAAACTTATCTATCATTTTGAATATTTTAGAAAATTTAAAGAATGGACTTATAAGCAATATTTCTCTTGAAGATAATAATGTAAATATTAATACTCAAAATATTCAAAGTAATAAAAGATATATTTCTAAAGATAAATACAAAGAAAGATTGAGTCAAAGACAAAAACCACAAGAAGATGAATTTTTAACAAAATCAAAATCTACGGGAAGATATTTATCAACACAAGAATTTAAAAACAGATTAAAAAAAGGCAAATAATCATGCAAATAATCATATTCGCTCTAATCTTAATTGCATTAGTAGCTTACATAATTTTTAAAGTAAATAACAAGTTTGAGACAAAAGAAATTATAATCTTATTATCCCTTATTATAATAAGCATTGCAGCACTATTATACTCTTTACAAGAAAATGAGACAAAAGTCCCTAATATATTTAAAGAAAGATATCAAGCTAATAAAAATATAGAAATTTTAAAACTTTCATATGAAAGATTAAATAATAAAAATGTTTCTTCAAAGAATTTATTTATATATAATTTTGATTATATAATTAATAAAGATGGACAAGAGTATATTTGTAATATAAAAAATATAAAAATCAAAAAAATTGAAGATGAATATATTTTTGAAAACTTTGATAAATTAAATGAAAAATGTACTACAAAATAAATTATGCAGAAAAAATATAAAAAATATTTAAAAAACTTAAATCATACAGTAAAAAGAATTGAAAAACTTCCTTTACATAGACTTGATAGCAATATATTTCTTTTAAAGGAAGCCTTTGATACTTCATATAAAAATGATATTTTTTCACTTTATAATTTTGATAAAGAGATTCAAGATAGATTAAAACTCAAACTTTTTTCAAAACTAACTCCATATTCTGGATCTTTAACATTTCTTGCCATTCAAATAATGGCAGCAAATACTATTATGAATAAAAATGACTTCAAAAGAAAAGAGTATTATTTTAATAAAAAATGTGGTATAGCAATAAATCACTTAAGAGCAGAAAAGAAAACTTTTGTAAGTGCAAGAAAATGTGAGAATGGGTACAGATTAAATGGTACATTAACATGGGCTAGTGGATTTAAAATCTTTGACCATCTCCTTATTGGTTTTCATTTTGAAGGAAAAGAGTTAGAAGTACTTACAACTTTTGAAGAAAGTGATGAATTTAAGATAATTCAAACTCCTGATGTTTTTGTTGGACAATCTTTAAATACTGTTAATATAAAACTTAATGATTTTTTTGTTGAAGAACAAAATATTGTATCTTCAAATCCTATAGGAAACTATAGCAAAAATAAATCTCTATCGAAGACTGTACATTATGCAATATATGGTTTAGCTTTAGGAGTTCTAACTTGCATTGATGATGAAAATTTTCAAAAAGATAGTAAAAGAAAATTCAAAAAAATAAAAAAGAAATTTGTAGAAACAAATGATGGAAAAATATTAGATGATTTAAGAATCGAACTTTTCAATTTAGTTCAAAAAACAATTACTATAAGTATGATTCTAAAAGGTGGAAAATCTATACTTCAAGAACAAAACTTACAAAGATATTATCGTGAACTTATTATGTTTAATGCAAATGGATTAAATCAACATATTAAAGAACTTTTTCTAGAAGATTTTACGATCTAAATGATATATGCCTTAGGCATATATCTATTTTTTAAGCTCCACCACCAACATCAGATTTTAACTCTCCATGAATATCATTATGAACAATACTATCACATGTAAGTTCAGCTTTATGCAAAGCTTCAATAACTTCATCTAAATTTTTATAGGGTATCTCAATAACTCCAGTTTCCTTGCCATTTTCAATTCTATCAATTTTAACAACAGGATCACTATACTCACCATATGGCTTTTCAACATGAGTAATATTAATTTCATCTTCTCTTGAATAATGTTCTAAAACAATTCTTTTTACTTTTAAACTTTCAGTCATGATTTACTCCTTAAAGCTTTTTGCACTATTTTAGCAGAAAAGTTTATAATTGTAAATTTTATAAGTTTAAATTTATTTTATGCTGGTTTAAAACTCTTTTTTGTTTTGCAAACATGAGGAAATAAACAATTATCACAATCAGGACTTAAAGCCTTGCATGTATATCTTCCAAATAAAACCATTGCTTGATGAAAAATATGTAAATCATCTTTTAGTTTTTTAACTAAATGAGCTTCTGTTTGTTCTACAGTTTTTCCATCACTTAGTCCAAGTCTATGAGAAACCCTAAAAACATGAGTATCTACTGCCATTAAATTTGCTCCTTCAAACTCTATCATAAAAACATTTGCAGTTTTATTTCCAACACCAGCTAATTTCATTAATTCTTTTTGAATATGGGGAATATTTCCATCATAGTTTTCAATTACACTTTGTGCCATTTTTATGATATTTTTTGACTTATTATTAAAAAAAGAACAAGATTTTAGTAAATCTTTTACATCTTCTAAATTTGCACTAGCAAGCTCAAAAACTGATGGATACTTTTCAAATAGTGCAGGAGTTATAATATTTACTCTTTTATCTGTACATTGTGCACTTAAAATAATAGCTATTAAAAGTTCATAATCATTTTTATAACTTAATTCAGTAACTGCATCTGAGTATTTTTCTTGAAAGGCTTTTTTTATAATTTGTATATCTTCTTTAGTGGCTTTTTTTAATCTTGGCAAAGGTTTTCCTTTTTAAAATTTTTATAGATTTTTTTAATTATAATTTTTTTAATTTTTCAATCTCATCTCTTAATCTAATAGCTTCTTCGAAATTTAAATCTTTTGCAGCTTTTTTCATTTGTTGATTTAATTCAATTAGCATTTTTTTACGTTCACTAGCTGGCATTTTTTCTATCTTTTGTTTTTTCCAAGCTAAGTCATCATACTCTTCAAGTTTTAAACTCTCTTCTAAATTACGTTTTGTTGATTTTGGAGTAATACCATGTTTTTTATTATGTGATTCTTGTATTTCTCTTCTTTTATTTGTTAAATCAATAGCATATTGCATAGAATCTGTAATTCTTTTTGCAAATAAAATAACTCTTCCGTTTTCATTTCTAGCTGCTCTACCCATAGTTTGAACTAATGAAGTTCTAGATCTTAAGAAACCTTCTTTATCGGCGTCTAGAATAGCTACTAATGATGTTTCAGGTATATCTAATCCTTCTCTTAAAAGATTAATTCCTACAAGAACGTCAAACTCTCCAAGTCTAAGTTCACGAATGATTTGATTTCGTTCAATTGCATCAATATCACTATGCATATATTTTACTTTTATTCCTAAATCAGAATAATAAGTTGTAAGTTCTTCTGCCATTTTTTTTGTTAAAACTGTGACTAAAACTCTCTCTTTTTTTTCTACAACTTTTTTAATTTCATCATGTAGTTTTTCAACTTGAAACTCTGAATCTACAATATTTATAATTGGATCAAGTAATCCAGTTGGTCTAATAACTTGCCTTGCTACAACATCACTTAATTCAATTTCTATAGGTGCAGGTGTTGCAGATACAAAAAGATAATGTGGAGATTTTTTTATAAATTCATCAAACATTAAAGGTCTATTATCTAAAGCACTTGGAAGTCTAAATCCATAATCAACAAGAACTTCTTTTCTGCTTCTATCAGCTGCATGCATTCCTCTAAACTGAGGTAAAGATACATGAGACTCATCAACAATAAGTAAAAAGTCTTTTCCAATTTCTTCAAAATAATTCATCATAGAGTAAGGAGTTTCACCAGGTTTTAATCCTGTTAAATGACGTGCATAGTTTTCAATTCCCTTACACATTCCAGTACCTTCAATCATTTCTAAATCAAACTCTACTCTTTGTTTTAATCTTTGATACTCTACTCTTCTATCTTCTTTTTCATAATATTTTAATCTATCATCAAGCTCTTCTTCAATCTGTTTTACAGCACGTCCTAAATTCTCACTTGTAACAACAAAGGGATTAACAGAATAAATAATAACCTCATCTAATTCTTTATGTTTTTCATTAGTTAAGTATTCATGTTTAGAAATTGATTCAACCTCATCACCAAAAAACTCAACTCTAATAAATTCATCTTCATAATATGCAGGATAAATATCAATTACATCACCATTTACTCTAAAGTCAGCTCTATCAAAGAAGTTATCATTTCTTTTATAACCCATTTCTACAAGTTTTAAAAGTAATTCTCTTTGAGAATATTCAAAACCAACTTCAATTCTTTGAACCATTGCCTTATACTCAGAAGGATTCCCTAAGCCATAATTAGCAGATACAGAAGCTATAACAATAACATCATCAAAAGAAAGAAGAGAAGCTGTGGCACTAAGTCTTAATCTTTCAAGTTCAGAGTTGATTGAAGAATCTTTTTCAATAAATAAGTCAGTTCTAGGAATATAAGCTTCAGGTTGATAATAATCATAATAAGAGATGAAATATTCAACATGATTATTTGGAAAAAACTGTCTAAATTCAGAATATAACTGTGCAGCAAGTGTTTTATTATGAGTCATAATAAGCGTAGGCATTTGTGTTTTTTCAATAACTTTTGCCATGGTATAAGTTTTTCCTGAACCTGTAACACCTTCTAAAGTTGTATATTTATTTCCACTTAATATAGATTCACTAATATCTTTTATCGCTCTTGGTTGATCACCTGCTGGAGAATATTCACTATTTACTTGGAACTTTGCTATAACTTATCCTTGTTCTTCATTTTAACTATTTACTATAATTTTTATAATTTGCCAAAAAGTAAAAAATTGTTGAGGCATCTTTATTTGACCAAATATAATCTTTGCAAAGTTCATCTTTACTTTTATTTAGATCGATATAGTTATTATATTTTTTTATAATCATAGTCATTAAACTCTTCATATCATTTTCACTTGAACTTAAGAATAAAGAATGAAATTGTTTTTCTTGGTTTGGAATAAAAAACTCCTCACCTCTTTTATACATTAGAAGTAATATTGAAATC
The DNA here is from genome assembly GCA_041583235.1 of Halarcobacter sp. Taxonomy (GTDB): domain Bacteria; phylum Campylobacterota; class Campylobacteria; order Campylobacterales; family Arcobacteraceae; genus Halarcobacter. Next base: position 6,726 of record JBFHGG010000048.1, on the reverse strand, counting down.
TGCCAAGAATGCCACTCTTTTTTGTCAAGTTCTTTTAAATTCATGCTTTTATAATCAATATATTTAAAAGGATCAAATACTTTTTTTGCTATTTCATGAAGTTCTCTATTACTTATACTTTCAATTTTTGAAGGAAAAAAAAGGTTAAAAGTTTTTGGCATTGCTAGAGTTCCTACTTCTTGCACACTTTTTCTTTCTTTTACTATTTTATTTTTCTTATTTAAATTACTTATTAATAACACCAATAAAAGAATAATAACAATTAAGATTAATAAAGCAATAACTAAAGCTAAACTACTCACAAATTTTCTCCTCTAAACTCTTTTTCTAAAATTAAATATTTTTTCTCACAACAAAGTGATGGAATATTTACATATAATTGATTTTTTTCTCTATAAGTTTTTCCTTGATGAAAATGACCTTCAACAATGATATCTGCTTTATAGTTTTTAATTCTTTTTACAGCAAATTCATTAAAGTTCTTCATTTCTGAACAGATATTTTTACCTAATAAACCATAATATATTTTTTTAGATATATAGTTTTTAATATCAATACTATTTAAAAAAAGTAATAAAAAATGATTTCTTATAATTTTACAGTATAAATTATAGTGCCAAGGCGTAAAAATATCACCATGTGCAAGCTCTACAATATTATTCTCATATTTAGCAGTAATTGGTTGATTCTCTCTTTTATAAACTTTTATATTAGAGAAAAGCACTTGCATATTATAATCATGGTTACCCTCTAAATATATAATTTCTATACTTTTTGATAATTCATTTATTATATCTATTATTTTTTGATTTCTATTTATAAAATATTTACTCTCACCTGAGATAAAATCAAATATATCTCCCATTAAGAAAAGCTGGGTTGTAATAATCTCTTTATTTATTAACTTCTCTAAAAAAATTAAAAACTCAGGTTTTTTTTCATTATAATGAGAGTCAGCTACAAAAATAGCTCCTTTTTTTATTTTAAGGCACATATGCTATTTTAGGTATTCCTTCATATTCTTCAAAGCCACACATCAAGTTTGCATTTACAACAGCTTGAGATGAAGCTCCTCTTAAAAGATTATCTATTGATGAGTTTATAAATAGGGCTTTGCCATTTCTTGCTACATAAACATCACAAAAATTTGTTCCTGCAACTGATTTTAAATCAACAGGAGATTTTCTAATTCTTACAAATTCTGAATTTTTATATGCATTTTCTAATATTTCATCAACATTTACTTCATCTTTTAATGTTGCAAATACTGAAACTAACATACCTCTTGTTACAGGTAATAAATGAGGTACAAAATTTATTTGAAACTCTTTATCTTTTAAAATTTTAACTTTTTCTTCAATTTCTGGCATATGTCTATGTTTAAAAGGATTATAAGCATGAGTATTTTCATTTAAATTTACAAAATGTGCAACTTCACTTAATTTTTTTCCTGCTCCACTAACACCTGATTTAGCATCAATAAAGATTTGAGTACCCTCTTGTATATAATCAACAAAAGGTAAAAGTGCTAAAAGTGAAGCAGTTGGATAACATCCTGGATTAGCTACAAGATTAGATTTTTTAATATCCTCTTTGAAATATTCAGGTAAACCATAAACAGAATCTTTTATATGTTCTTTATCTTCATGTTCACAATAATGTTCTTCATAAGTATCAAGCTCTAATCTATAATCAGCAGATAAATCAACAACTTTTACTCCAAGGTCTAATAACTCTTTTGCAAAAGACATAGATGTTTTGTGAGGAAGTGCTAAAAATGCTAAATCAGCAACTTTTTTTACTTCATTTGCATCAGCTTTAGAAACCTCAATATTAATTACACTTTTTAAACAAGGATGTAATTCCTGAACATTTTGTTCACCTGTTGAATTTGCTATATAAGTAATATCAAACTTTGGGTGAGTTATAAGAATTTTAATTAATTCTAAGCCAGTATATCCACTAGCTCCAATTATTGCTACATTCATTATAGTTCTAACTCCTTATACCCTACTGCTAATACTTCATAAGTTTTTTGACCACCAGGAAGATTGGCAGTTAATTCATCACCCTCTTCTTTTCCTAATAATTGTTTTGCAAGAGGAGAATTAAAAGATATAAGCCCTTTCTCTGCATTTGACTCTACTCCACCTACAATAGAATAAGTAAACTCTTCATCTGTATCACAATCAACTAATTCAACGGTTGAGCCAAAACTAACTTTAGCATGAGGAAGTGTTTTAGGATCTATTATTATAGCTTTACTAATAACTGCACCTAATTCAGCAATATGAACATCTATTAATGCAAGTTTTTCTTTTGCTGCATGATATTCAGCATTCTCTTTTAAATCACCTAATTGTCTTGCTTCATCTAAAGCAATTACTGTTTCTGGTCTCTCTTCACTTTTTAAAAAATCTAATTCATTTGTAATTTTTTGGTATCCAGCTAGTGTCATTGGCTCTTTATCCATAGAAAGCCTCCTAATATATTAATTTATTTTTATTGATTTAATTTGATATAATACCGAAATTTTAATAAAAGAGTATAAATGCAAAAATATGATAGAACACTTAAATTATTTGGTGAAGAAAATTTTGAAAAATTTAAGGATACAAAACTTATTCTTCTAGGAGTTGGTGGAGTTGGTAGCTTCGCCCTTGACTCACTTTACAATACAGGAATTACAAATATAACTATAGTTGATTTTGATACATATGAAGAATCAAATATGAATAGACAATTAGGAAGCCATGGAAATATAGATAAAATAAAAGTTGATGTTTTAAAAGAAAAATATCCTGAAGTAAGTGCTATAAATGTAAAAATTACGCCAGAATGGATTGATAATTTTGATTTTTCATCTTTTGATTATATATTAGATGCAATTGATGATATTAAACCAAAAGTTCATTTGATTAATAAGTTTTATTCAAAAGTTATAACAACAAGTGGAAGTGCAAAAAGAATTGATCCTTCAAAAATAGAATATAAATCAATTTGGGAAACATTTAATGACCCCTTTATTAGAAAAATAAGATATGAACTTAAAAAAATAGGTTTCAAGAAAAAATTCAAAGTTGTTTTCTCAAGTGAAGAGCCTAAATGCCTTGAAAAAGGAAGTTTTGAAGCAGTTACAGGATCATTTGGTTTTATGCTTGCATCAATTACCGTACAAAAAATACTTAAGAAAACGATAAAATAATTTTTTAATTTAAGTATAAGAAAAAAAGCACTATAATTTAAGAATTAAGTAAAAAAAGGTCTTTCATGAGTGGTATTAATAGTGTCGAGCAAATGACTCAAGGTCATTTAAGAAACGTGCAACAATTAGCTGTATTTTATACAGGGCATAATAATATTTATGCTATTAATATTGCAAAAGTAAAAGCATTCATTATTACTGAAGAAGTAACAATCAATGATACCCCTACAGATACTCCTGTAATTGCAGGAATTGCAACTATTAGAGGAGAACCTGTTACATTAATCAACCTTGATGCGTGGTTAGGACTTCCTACTATGGATACACATGACTATAAATTAATAATTTATTGTGAGTTTAATCATAAAAAAGTAGGCTTTTTAATTAAAGATATGCTTGATATTGTTGAAAAAACCACAGAAGAGTTAAGACACTCAGAAGAAACTAACTCAAAAGTTACATACACAACTTACGTAAGAGTTCATGATAAAGATGAACTATGTACAGTATTTAATGCAGAACAACTACTAAAAGATTTAGGTTGGGTTGATGATGGAGAAGATACTTTAAATAAATATATAGAATCACCATTTAATACAAAAAAACTTGTTCTTGCAGCTGAAGATTCAGGAGTTGCTAGAGAAGTATTAAATAAATTTTTTAATAAAGCAAAAATAAATTATGAAATATACAATAATGGAGCATTATTACTTCAAAGAATCGAAGAACTAGGCGGAGAGAATGTTGCAATGGTAATTACAGATATAGAAATGCCTGAAACAGATGGTTTCCAAGTTGCATCTTATATTAAAACAAGTAGTCTCTTATCACATATTCCAGTTATAGTAAATTCATCAATGACAACAGATGCTGTAAAAAATAAAATGAATCAAATTGGGGTTGATGGTTTTATTGGAAAAACAGATATTCAAGCTCTTTATTCTACAGTTAAACAATTTTTATCATAAACTTATAGTTTTTTCTAGGTCCTAAGTTAAACTTAGGCCTAATAATTATATTTAAATCTCTTAATTAGCTTTTAACCACTCTTCAAAATCTTTTATTTGTTCTACTGTTTGAAGTGTTGAAGTTCCACCTAAAGATATTCGTGCATTCATTGAGTTTCTTAAATCAAGATACATAATAATTTCTTCATCAATATTTTTGATTTCTTCATTTGATTCTCTAATTTCAAGAAGTGTAAGTTCAGAAATATCTTTATTTAATGAATTTGCTTTTGCAACTACATCTTTTGTAATATAATAAGCTGTTCTAAAAGGCATATTTTGTTTTTGAACTAAATAATCAGCTAAATCTGTTGCAGATAAATGCCCTATTTTACAAGCATTTTCCATTTTATCTACATTTATTATCATTGTTTTAATAACTTCTGTTAAAATTTTAAGTGATATTTCTATAGTTTTAACAGAATCAAAAACACCCTCTTTATCTTCTTGAGTATCTTTATTATAAGCTAATGGTAAACCTTTCATAACTGTAAATAAAGAGATTAAATTTCCATAAGCACGTCCTGTTTTTCCTCTTAATAATTCAGGAACATCAGGATTTTTCTTTTGTGGCATAATAGATGAAGTAGTAGCATATTCATCACTCATTCTTACAAATTGGAATTCATAAGATGACCAAGTTACTAACTCTTCTGAAATTCTAGAGATATGCATCATAGAAGTTGAAATATTAAATAAAATTTCTAAGGCAAAATCTCTATCTGAAACTGTATCCATAGCATGGGATGTTGGTGCTTTAAAGCCAAGTTTTGTACTTGTACTTTCTCTATTTATATTATGAGGAGTTCCAGCAAGTGCAGCACTGCCTAAAGGTGAATAATTATTTCTTTCATATGAAGATTCAAATCTTTCAAAATCTCTTTTAAACATATTTGCATAAGCTAATAAATGATATCCGAAGTTAAGTGGTTGGGCATGTTGTAAATGTGTCATACCAGGAATTAAAGTTGTTGTGTGTTTATCTGCAACACTTACAAAAGCTTCAATTAAATCTTTTAACTGCTCTTTAATACTTAAAGATTTTTCTTGAACGTAAAGTCTAAAATCAGTTGCAACTTGATCATTTCTACTTCTTGCAGTATGAAGTCTTTTCCCAGGTTCTCCAATAATTTCAGTAAGCCTATTTTCTACTGCCATATGAATATCTTCATAAGCTAAAGAAAATTCAAATTTTCCAGATTCTATTTCTTCTTTTACTTGCAATAATCCATTTTCAATAGCTTCTTGTTCTTCTATTGTTAAAACACCTTGCTCACACAACATTTGAGAGTGTGCAATTGAACCTTTTATATCTTGAGAATAAAGCTCTTTATCAAACATAATTGAAGCATTGAATTCATCTAAAATTTCTGCATTTGTATTTTTTAGTATTTGTGCATTTGCCATTTATAATATCCTTTTTATAACACGCCACTTGATTAATTTTGGCGTATTATAACAAAAGAATAATTATGAAGGCATTTGGAAACTTGACATATCCATTGGATCAGTTTTTGCTATTTCTACATATTTTTTAATAGCAATTACAATATTTATTAAAAATAGTAAATTTGAAACTATAAATAATAATGCAGCTAAATATAAGAAAATAGCAGATAAGAAAAAAGCAAGTATAAAAAATACTAAAGATGAAATATAAATATAAAATTGTAATCTAATATCTCTTTCAATAATTAGTTCTCTCATAGTTGGTACTGTAAAATATCCCTTTGAAGTTAAATGAAACCAACATAAAAATGGAATTATTTTATAAACCATACCTTGTAAAAGCGAATATAAAAAACCTAGACCAAAAATAATAGTTAGTAAATAATCAAAATCACTTTTTGCAAAAGTCCAAATAAAAAGTGAAATAAGTAAAGAGTATAAAGATAATTTCCAATATAACAAAGTTACATCAAATATTGGTCTTCTTCTATTATTTAAACTATCTATTCCAAAGTAGGCAAATAAACCAACAATAAATAAAAGTGAAAATTTTATTATTGTTATATCAATAGCTAAAAATTCAAAGCCTATATATGCAAAAAGTAAAAAAGCTAAAATAAATGGAATTTTGTTTTGTACAAACTTAGGAAAATCACGTGCAACATAAAACATAGGAATTACTTGAAAAGCAACACCCATAATAAGAAGGGTTGCAAAACCAAACATTCCAAAAAGTATATGAATAGCTACAAAAGAGTAATGTGAACTTCCGATATTATCTGCAATATGAGCTCCTGCTAAATGAAGTCCTACTAAAATCGTAATAAGTCCCAAAACTGTAAATATTCTCATTGCAATTACAGTTGACGTTAAAAACTGTACTTTAAATAGAAGTCTAATAGCCACAAAGAAAAAAGTTAAAAATGCAATAGTTAAGAGTATTGTTGCAATCATTAATAATATTTTTACTTTATAAATAAAATATAAAGTAAAAAATATAGTACCAAAAGTTAGGCAAGTATGTACAACATTTGCAAATAAAATTGGCTTTTTAATAATTGCACC